>CAMLNW010000028.1 GCA_946481495.1 uncultured Actinomycetes bacterium | reverse complement strand
TGCGGGCCTCGAGCACAAGGGCGCCAGCCCCGTCGTCGAGGAGGCTCCGCTCGCCCTTGGTCAGCGTGTCCTCGAGCACGACGCTGATCAGGTCCTCCGCGATGTAGGCGCGGGCTTTCGTCGGGCCTCTGCCGGTGTACTCGCGTAGCAGGTGCACTACCCCGTTCGAGATCGAAGAGGTCAGTGCCCCCTCGGCTGGGTCCTCCACGCGGCTGACTGGCATGGCTTCGAGTGTAGCTCGCGTTTCCGTGCTGACTTGCGGTGCTGTTTCGCCGGCTTCCGCGCGGGTAGTCCGCCAGTTCAGCGAACCAGACGCGAAGCGAGGACCGACATGAAGGCAGTCACCTGGCAGGGCAAGCGAGAGGTGCAGGTCGACACCATTCCCGATCCGACGATCGAGCAGCCGACGGATGCGATCGTGCGCGTCACGTCGACTGGCATCTGCGGCTCGGACCTCCATCTGTACGAGGTGCTGGGCGCCTTCATCGATCCCGGCGACGTACTCGGCCACGAGCCGATGGGGATCGTCGAGGCGGTCGGCAGCGAGGTCACCCAGATCGCGCCCGGGGACCGCGTCGTGATCCCGTTCAACATCTCGTGCGGCCACTGCTTCATGTGCGATCACGGGCTGCAGTCGCAATGCGAGACGACGCAGGTCCACGAGCACGGAACCGGCGCGGCGCTGTTCGGCTATACCAAGCTCTACGGCCAGGTGCCAGGCGGGCAGGCCGAGCTGTTGCGCGTGCCGCAGGCGCAGTACGGGCCGATCAAGGTGCCGGAGGGCCCGCCCGACGACCGTTTCGTCTACCTCTCCGACGTCCTGCCCACTGCCTGGCAGGCGGTCGAGTACGCCAACGTGCCAGAGGGCGGCAGCCTCGTCGTGCTCGGCCTCGGGCCGATCGGCGAGATGGCGGCGCGAATCGCCCAGCATCGCGGCGCGGAGAAGGTGATCGGCGTCGATCTCGTTCCGGAGCGGCTCGAGCGCGCCCGCGCGCACGGCGTCGAGGTGGTCGACGTCGAGCAGCAGGACGACCTGGCGGCGGCGCTCCGCGCGATGACCGCCGGGCGCGGTCCGGACAGCGTGATCGACGCGGTCGGGATGGAGGCTCACGGCGCCCCGGTCGGCAAGCTCGCCCAGACGCTCGCCGGCTACCTGCCGGACCCGGTCGCCCAGAAGCTGATCGAGAAGGCCGGCGTCGACCGTCTGTCGGTCCTCCACGCCGCGATCGAGATCGTCAGGCGCGGCGGGACGATCTCACTGTCCGGCGTCTACGGCGGCGCGGTCGACCCGATGCCGATGCTCCAGCTCTTCGACAAGCAGATCAACCTGCGCATGGGCCAGGCGAACGTCCGGCGCTGGATAGACGACATCCTGCCGCTGCTCAGCAACGGCGACGACCCGCTCGGCGTCGACAGCTTCGCGACCCACCATCTGCCGCTCGACGACGCCCCGCGCGCCTACGAGATCTTCCAGAAGAAGCAGGACGGCGCATTCAAGATCCTGCTGCAGCCGTGATCCGGCCGTCGGCGGATAGAACACCCGCAACCGGGTAGCGCTTCCTCACACGACAGCGAGGAGAAGAGCGTGAGCATCCTGGACAAGATCACCGGGCGCGCGAAGAAAGCCGCCGGAGATATTGCGGGCGACCCGAGCCTGCGTAAACAGGGACGGCGCGAGGAGCGCAAGGGCGAGGTCAAGGAGCAGGCGACCGAGGCCCAGCAGCGCGCCGAGCAGAAGCAGCGCGAGGCAGACGACCTGGAGCGCCGCACCTGAAGTCAGACGTCTAGCGCTTCGCGGTCAGGATCTCGAGGCTGCCGAAGGCGGTGCGGATCCGGGAGTGGATGGTGACGGCGCTGAAGCCGGCGTCGGCGACGATCTGCGGTAGGCGGCCGGCAGCGTGATCGCGGGTCTGGGCAACGCCGTCGGTGGCTTGGATCAGCGCGAAGGTCGCGCGCATCAGCGGGTCGTGCGGACGGCCGAAGTCGGCGATGCAGAGGTGGCCCGCGGGGCGTAGCACGCGCCGGGCCTCGGCCAGCGCCGCTTGCTTGGCGGCTGGGAGCAGGTGGTGGAGCAGCAACGACATCGTCACGACGTCGGCGCTCCGGTCGGCCAGCGGTAGATCGCCGGCTAGGCCCTCCCGCCAGCCGCTCGCCTCGGCGCCGGACTTGCGCCGGGCGAGCGCCAGGATCTCCGGGTCGCCGTCGACTCCGATGACGTCGGCATCTGGGCGCTGGGCGGCGATCGCGATCGCGAAGCTTCCCGTGCCGCAGCCGACGTCAACGAGCGTCCCGTCCGCCGGCAGGTTGGCCGAGGCCAGCGTGGCGAGGTCGTGGCGGAAGTGGCGCTCGCGCATCGTCGTCGCGACGATCGGGTCGTAGAGCCTGGTCAGACGCTTCCAGCCAGCGGCCGGAACGTAATCGGTCTCAGATGGCACATGGCCACGTTGCCATACTCGGTCGCCATGTGGGGGGTGTTCCTGCCGATCGCGCACGGCTTGACGGGCCGTCAGGACGTGCCGATCCCGACCTGGCTGTTCCTTTGGGGCGCGTCGTTGGTGCTGGTCGTGTCGTTCGTTGCGTTGGCGACGCTGTGGCCGAAGCCACGGCTGCAGGGCGACAGCTGGCGACCGCTGCCGGGCTGGTTCAGCCGTGTCGTGGCGAGCACGCCGGTTGCGCTGCTGTGCGGGGCGATCGGGGTCTTCCTACTTGGGCTGGTCGTCTACGCGGGCTTCCGCGGCAGCACGAACCCGAACGACAACTTCACGCCGACGTTCGTCTACATCACCTTCTGGATCGGGCTGCTGCCGTTGTCGCTGCTGCTCGGCGACGTCTTCCGCGCGTTCAACCCGTGGCGCGCCGTCGGGAGGGCGATCGCCCGGGTGACGACGCGCGCCGCCGGTGAGCCGTTGCCGGCTCCGTTCGCCTATCCGGAGCGGCTGGGGCGCTGGCCGGCGGTCGTCGGGATCGTGGCATTCGGCTGGCTCGAGCTCGCGGCCAACGGTGGCGACCAGCCGCAGACGGTGGCCACAGCGACGCTGATCTACTCGGTCGCCACCTGGATCGGGATGGCGCTCTACGGCGTCGACGCCTGGACGAGCCGCGGCGATGCGTTCTCGGTCTACTTCAACCTGTTTGCGCGGATCTCGGTCTTCGAGCGGCGCGACCGTGAGATCGGCGTCCAGCGGCCGCTGTCAGGGCTGGCGCACTGGGAGCCGGCGCCGGGGTCGGTCGTCTTCGTCTGCGCGTTGATCGGCATCGTCAGCTTCGACGGCTTCAGTGGCGGGCCGACGTTCAACGGCTGGATCCCGAGCCTGCAGGAGGTCTTCGAGTCGGTCGGCTTCAGCGCGGTCGACTCGCTCGAGCTGGTCTTCGGCCTGTCGATGCTGGTCGCGATTGCGCTGATCGTCGGCTTCTTCCTGCTCGGCTCGTGGGGCGCCGCGCGGGTCGGCGGCGGCTTCACCGTGCGCGAGCTGGCGAGCCGCTTCGCGCACTCGCTCGCGCCGATCGCGCTCGTCTACGCGTTCGCGCACTACGTCAGCTTCTTTGCCTTCCAGGGGCAGGACATCATCCGGCTCGTCTCCGACCCGCTCGGCGAGGGGACCGACTACCTCGGGACGGCCGGCCGTGAGATCGATTTCACCGTCATCTCGACGACCTTCATCTGGTACTTCCAGGTCGGCGCTGTCGTCGCCGGGCACGTCTGTGCGCTGATCCTCGCCCACGACCGCGCGATCGCGATCTATGACGACCCGAAGCGCGCGACCCGCTCGCAGTACTGGATGCTTGCCGTGATGGTCGGCTTCACCTGCCTCGCGCTGTGGCTGCTGTCGGAGGCGAGCAAGCTCTAGGCGCGCGCGGCGTCCTCGAGTCGGTCGTCGCCCCAGAAGAGCTCGCCGGCGACGGCGACCGTGGGGACACCGAAGACCCCGAGCTCGAGCGCGGCGTCGGTCGCCTGGCGGAGCGCGAGCTTGACATCGGGGTCGCCGGTGGCGCGCTCGACGTCGAGCGGGTCGAGGCCGATCCGCTCGGCGGACTCGAGCACGTGGACCGGCAGGCTGAGGTCGTGGCCGCGTTGGAAGCCGTCGCGCAGCGCCTGGACGAGGAAGTCGCGGCCGCGGCCGAGCTGGGTGGCATAGGCGGCGGCGCGCATAGCCATCAGGTAGTTGCTCGGCCACGGGTCGGGCCAGCGGACCGGCGGGAGCCCGCGCTCGGCGGCGCGCTGCTCGACCTCGGCCATTCCCGCCCGGCGCCGCTCGGGATTGCCGAGCGACCATGACGAGCGGCCGGTGGCCTTGAAGATCGCGCCGAGCGAGACCGGCTGCCAGGCGACCGCGTCGGCGGGGAAGAGGGTGTCGATGTGCTCGGCCGCGAGGTAGGCGAACGGCGATCCGACGTCGAGGTAGAAGCTGGCCGGTGGCGTCATGGCTCTCCTGTATGTTCAGGATAGTGAACGATTTGTACAGTACAGTAACCGATCTCGCCGCGAACCTGCGGCGCCTGCGGGTCGCCGGCCACCTGTCGCTGTCCCAGCTCGCGCGCGCCACGGGAATCAGCAAGGCGACGCTGTCGGGGATCGAGCGCGGCAATGGCAACCCGACCGTCGAGACGCTTGCGGCGCTCGCCAGCGCGCTGCGCGTCTCGGTCGGGGAGCTGCTCGAGCAGCCGGAGCTGGCGCCGGTCCACATCGTGCGCGGCGAGCGGGCGCCCGCGGCCGACGGCGCGGCGGCCCGGCGACCGCTGGACGGTCCGGCGCTCGGCGGCGGCACGCTCGAAGTGGCGGAGCTGAACCTGCCACCCGGACATCTGGAGCAGCTCGCGCCGAGGGCCGCGGGCTCGCGCGCGCTGCTCTATGTCCTCCAGGGCAGGGTCGTCGCAGGACCGGTCGAGCGCGTCAGCGAGCTGGTCGCTGGCGACTACGCGTCGTTCCCGGCCGACGTGCCGCAGCAGGTCGAGGCCAGTGCGCGTGGCGCGCGGGCACTCTTGATCGTCGCGCCGCCGACCTAAGCCGAGCTGGCGCTCAGGCCGCCGGGCGGCCGCCGAGGCCCATGTGGTCGGCCGTGAGCGCCAGGGCGCGCTCGGCGGGATCGGGGTGCACGCGGACGACCGCTGCGTCGAGCAACGCGACCTGGGCCTCGATCGCCGGCCGGCGATCGGCCGGCGCGGCGGCGAAGAGCTCGGCCAGCAGTGCTCGCATGCGGCGTGTGATCTGATGCGAGTTGGCGCCGTAGGAGCGGATCTCGGTCAGCGCGAGGTCGAGCAGGTCGGGCCAGTCGGGCGCCGGGTAGAGGACGCGCGCCGTGCCGTCGGCGTCACGGACCAGGCCGGCGCCGAGGTCGCGCCGGGCGAGCAGCTGGAGGATCGCCTCGAGCACGTCGAGGCCCTGAACGGCTGTGGTCGGGTCGTTGACCGCCGGCGACAGCGCGCGGATCGCGATGTCGACGATCGCCCGGATCGCGAAGGCGGGGTCTTGGGTCAGCGTCCGCTCCTCGGCGACGATCGCGGCGCGCTCCAGCTCGCGGTGCGTCGCGCCGGCCGCGGCGGGTCCGCGTAAACGAAAGAGCGGGGCGCCGTGGTGGACGTAGCTGCCGACCGGGAGCAGGACCTCGACCGTCGTCTCGCCTTTCGTCGCGAGCTCGATCAGCGCCGTGCGGTCGAGCGCCGACAGCACGCCGCTGCGACCGTGGAAGGAGATCGGGTCGCCCGGCGGCGGTAGCACCGTCGTGGGATCGGCGGTCGCGTCGTCGAACGGCTCCGGATAAACCTGGTCGATCGCCCGCTCGCACCCGGCGCGCAGCTGGTCGTATAGGCGGCGCGGCCGCAGCAGATCGAGCAGCCGCGCGACGAGCGTGAAGAAGGCGAAGACGGCGGCGAGCAGCAGCCCGACGGCGACCGCGACCGTCAGGTTCGGGATGTCGCCCTCGCCGATGTCGACCAGCGAGACGAGTGCGTAGAGCGCCGGTGCGATGAAGATCCCAAGCGCGTGCTTGACGACCGTGTCGCGGCGGAAGCGCAGCACCAGGCGCGGCGTGTACTGGCTCGCGCCGAACTGGACGACGACCACCGCGACCGAGACGACGAAGCCGGTGAAGGCGATCATCCCGCCGGCGACCGCCTCGAGGATCGAGCGCGCGCTGTCTTGGTCGAGGTGGAGCCCGAACGGGCCGGTGCCGCCGCTCTCCAGCGACGGGATCAGCTTTCCCAGCGCGAGCGCCGCGACGATGTAGATCGCCGGCACGACGATCCAGCTGCGGTCGAGCCACTCGCGGGCGCGGAAGCGGAGTCCCCAGCTCATCCGGCCAGCCTATGTGGCGGCTCGGGCGTCAATCGCGCGTGGAGTGGGCAGAAAGTCGTTGTGACGCTTGCGCCGACGATCGAGCTGCTCGACGGGAGGGCGATCCCCCAGCTCGGGCTGGGGACTTGGCCGCTCGACGACGACGAGGCCTACGCGGCGGTCGGCACCGCGCTCGAGCACGGCTACCGGCTGATCGACAGCGCGGCGCGCTACGACAACGAGGTCGGCGTCGGCCGCGCAGTGGCGGATTCCGGCGTTCCGCGTGAGGAGATCGTCGTCACCACCAAGCTGCCGGGCGCCGATCACGGTTACGAGCAGGCGCTGGCCGGGTTCGAGGAGAGCCGGCGGCGGCTCGGCCTGGAGTACGTCGACCTCTACCTGATCCACTGGCCGCTGCCGACGATCGACCGCTACGTCGACACCTGGCGCGCGTTCGTCCAGCTGCGCGAGCAGGGGTTAGTGCGGTCGATCGGCGTGTCGAACTTCACTCCGGACCAGATCGAGCGGATCGCCGCGGCGACCGGCGTCTGGCCGGCCGTCAACCAAATCGAGCTGCACCCCGACTTCGCTCAGGCCGACGTCCGCGCCTGGCATGCCGAGCACGACGTCGTCGTCGAGTCGTGGCGGCCGCTCGGCCGTGGCCTGCTCGGCCACCCGAGGCTGGCCGAGATCGGCGAAGCACACGGCAAGACGGCGGCCCAGGTCGTGCTGCGCTGGCACATCCAGCTCGGCCTGGTCGTGATCCCGAAGTCGGGCGACCCGGAGCGGATCGCCGAGAACCTCGACGTCTTCGACTTCGAGCTGAGCGACGCGGAGATGGCGTCGCTCGCCGAGTTCGACCGCGACAACCGGCTCGGCGGCGACCCGGAGTCGCACGTCGAGCTCTGACGACGGGCTCCGGTCGGTCGCCTCGTAGTCTCATGCGGGAATGGCGGCCCCCGCGACCCTCGGCGACTCGTTCCGCTCGTTCTTCGACGCGGTCGACCAGTTCTTCGACGGGCTGGCCAGCGTGCGGCCCGTGCCGCTGCTGCTCGCGCTGCTCGCGTTCGGGATCTACCTGACGTTCCGCGCGCGCGCGTCGTTCAACATCCTGCGCGCCGCCTACCCGACTGAGCCGATCGCCTTCCGCGACATCTGGGGCGCCTATTTCGCCGGCTACGGCTTCAACGCTGTCGTCCCGGCGCGCGGCGGCGACGTCGTGCGGCTCTTCTTGACCAAGACCGCGATCCCGAACTCGAGCTACCCGGCGGTCGCGTCGAGCTTCGTCGTCGAGCTCGGCTTCGACGTCGCGATGGGCAGCTTGATCCTGCTGTTCGCGTTCACCCAGGGCGTCTTCCCGAAGCCGCCGGACTTCGCCAACCTCAACGCCTTCGACCTCTCCTACCTCGCCGCCCACCCACGCTTCACGCTTTTCCTGATCACGGCCGTCGCGATCGCGGTGCTGTTCTCGTTCGCCTACTTCTCGGTCCGCGTGCGGGCTTTCTGGGAGCGCGTTCGCCAGGGCCTGACGATCGTCTTCGATCGCGAGCGCTACTTCCGCGAGGTCTTCGCGATCCAGTTCGTCGGCTGGCTGTTCCGCTTCACCGCGTTCTGGTTCCTGCTCGAGGCGTTCAACGTCGGCGGCTCGGTCAACAACGTGCTGCTGGTGCTCGGCGTCAACGCCGTCGCCGCCGCGGTTCCGTTCACGCCGCAGGGGGCGGGCGTCGCCCAGGCACTGCTGGTCAAGGTGTTCGCCGGAACAGCGCCGGCCGCGACGGTCGCCGCCTACTCGGTCGGCCAGCAGATCGCGATCGGCGTCTTCGTCTTCGGCGTCGGCTTCGGCGCGCTGGCGTTCATCTTCCGGCTGCGCAGCTTCAAAGAAGTAATCGCGCGAGGTCGAGAGGATCGCGCGGCCGAGAATTCCGTCTGACGAGCGAAAACCGAGCCTGGCAAGGAAGCAGGGGGCCGTGGCGGGCGCCAGCCCGCGAGGCTCCCGATGACGCCGCCAGGCGAAGGTTTGCAGCCGTCAAGTGCCGAAGCCCTCTCTTGCCTCTCTAATCAGAGCCACCGCCTCCGGGAAGATCCGCGTCATCGCCGTGCGGACCTCCTCGGCCTGCTGCTCGGCGTTGCCCTGGAGGTTGATCCGGTCGATGCCGGCAACGGTCATGTCGACGGCGAGCTTGATCGCGTTGTCGGCCCAGGCGACCTTCTGCGCCCCCTGCATCTGCTCGGCCATCTCGGCCATCCGCCGCCGCAGCTCGTCGGGGTCGCCGAACAGTCCGCCGAATGGATCCTCTGATGACATGGGTTCGATTCTAGGGACCGCAGCGTGGCTGCCCGGCTAGGCTGCCTGGATGGCCATCCCAGACCCTTCGAAGGACTCCACTGCACTCGTCACCGGCGCGTCGTCGGGCATTGGCGCCGACATCGCCCGCTCGCTCGCGAAGCGCGGCCACAACGTAGTGCTCGTCGCTCGCCGCGAGGAGCGGCTCGTCGCGCTGGCGAAGGAGCTCGCCGACGCCCACGGAGTCCGCGCCGAGGTGGTCGCGGTCGACCTCCAGGCCAAGAGCGGACGCAAGACGCTGCTGAAGGCGATCGACGAGCTCGGCCTGCGCGTCGACGTCCTGGTCAACAACGCCGGCTTCGGCTCGGCGGGCCTGTTCCAGCGGCTCGACGGTGGGCGCGAGGCCGAGCTGGTGCGGCTCAACTGCGAGGTCGTCGTGGCGCTCTGCGGCGAGTTCGTGCCGAAGATGGTCGAGCACGGGGCCGGCGCCGTGCTCAATCTCGCCTCGACCGCAGGCTTCCAGCCGCTGCCGACGCAGGCGACCTACAGCGCCAGCAAGGCGTTCGTGCTCACCTTCACCCAGGCGCTCGCCGCCGACCTGCACGGCACCGGCGTGACCGCGACGGCGCTCTGCCCGGGTCCGGTCAAGACGGAGTTCGCCGAGGTGGGCAACGTCAAGCTGGAGTCGGTGATGCCCGGGTTCGCCTGGGTGGATTCGCCGGACGTCGCCGAGGCCGGCGTCAAGGGGCTCGAGCGCGGCAAGGGCGTCGTGATCCCCGGAGCGATCAACAAGGCGACCGCGGTCGGCGGCCAGTTCACCCCACGCAGCGTGCTGCTCGGCCTCGGCCGGCGCGTCTACCGGCTCGGCGACAGCTAGCCGGCGCGGCGCTGACAGCTGCCGCGTGAGAGCATCCCCGGCCGTGTCCGTGAGAGAGCAGCTCGATTGGGAGTCCCGCTGGGCGAAGCCGGTGGCAGCCGCGGCGTTCGCCTCCGTCGGCTTCAGCGTCGCCGCGAGCCTCTACGTGAGCGCCTCGATCGACACGACGCCCGACGCCGACAACACGCGCGAGCTGCTGCGAACCGTCGACGCGAACGGCAGCGTCTTCACGACCGGCGCGGTGCTGAGCGGGATCGGCACGCTGCTGCTGGCGGTGGTCCTCTGGTACCTCTTCAACGCGACCAAGGCGCGCCGTCCCGAGTTGCAGAAGGTCGCGCTGATACTGGCGATCGCCGGACCGATCCTGCTGGCGGTCGCGGCGATCCTGGTCCAGTTGAACCTGATCGATCGTGCCGGCGATTTCCTCGCCAGCGGTCCCCAGACCGAGACGCGCGCCGACGATCTCGTCGCCGACCGCCCGGCGCTGATCCAGTCGCTCGGTCTGTCGGGCGCGCTGGCGCTGGCGTTCGGAACGATCATGATCGCCCAGAACGCGATGCGCGTCGGACTGCTGACGAAGTTCCTCGGGATCCTCGGAATCGTCGTCGGCGCGCTCTACGTGCTCGGCATGATCTTCCCGCTCGGCACCGATGTGATCCGGCTGTTCTGGCTGATCGCCGTCGGCCTCGTGATCCTCGGCTGGTGGCCCGGCGGTCGCGGGCCGACCTGGGAGACCGGCGTGGCCGAGGAGTGGCTGTCGCCCGCTCAGCGGCGCGCGGTCGAGCAGGCCGAGGCGGAGCAGGCTGCCGCCGATGTATCGCCCGCCAACGGCAGCGATGCGGCCGACGAGCCGACGCGCACACGCTCCCCGCGCAAGCGCAAGAAGAAGCGGCGCTAGCTCACAGGGCCTTGCGGAATTACCCACCTATGCGGTGGGTAGTTCCACAAAGCTGACTTCAGATCGCGCCGGCCGCCTCCGCAACCGCGCGGTAGGCGGCGGCGGGGTCGGGCTTGCCGAAGACCGACGAGCCGGCGACGAAGAGGGTTGCTCCGGCGCTTGCGGCCGGTCCCGCGGTGGCCGGGTCGATGCCGCCGTCGACCTCGATCGGCGTGCCCTCGGGGATCCGCTCGCGCAGCGCCGCGATCTTCGCGTCAGAGGTCGGGATGTAGGGCTGGCCGCCCCAGCCGGGGTTGACGGTCATGCAGAGCAGCAGGTCGTAGGCGCCCGCGAGCGCGTCGACCGCCGTCACGGGTGTGCCTGGGTTGAGCGCCAGCCCCGCGTTGCACCCGGCCTCGCGGATCGCGTGCAGTGCGTAGTGAATGTTCGGCGTCGACTCGAAGTGGACGCTGATCGAGTCGGCGCCGGCGGAGATGAAGTCGGCCACGTGACGCTCCGGACGCTCGATCATCAGGTGGACGTCGAGCGCTCCGCCGGCGTCGTGGACCTGTTCGCGCAGCGCGTCGACGATCAGCGGCCCGATCGAGATCGGCGGCACGAAGTGGCCGTCCATCACGTCGACGTGAATCACCCGCGCACCGGCGTCCATCACCGTCGCGACCTGCTCGCCGAGGCGGGCGAAGTCGGAGGCGAGGATTGACGGGGCGACGCGACGGTCGCGGAGCAGCTCTGCGTTCACGGCTCCGGCGACGCTACCGGACGCGCCAGTCGCAACGACACCCGCGGGCGGGACCTCCCATGACCCCGCCCGCGGGTTGGTTCTCCCCCAGGAGAAGTCTCAGGACTGGCGGCGGTCCTCCGGCGGCGACTGGACCTGGTTCTCGGGCGCATCGGAGTCGAGCTGCGAGCTGCGCTTGACGACCTCGCAGGAGCCGTTGGCGTTCTCGGCGGTCGCGTCTACGATCACGTCGAACTGGTCGGCGCGCACCTTGTCGCGGCCCTCGCCGCAGGCGACGCGGTCGGCCTCGCCGTCGCGGACGTTGAAGCGGTCGTCGCCGTTGCCGCCGTCGAGCGTGTCGCCCTCCTGGTCGCCGAGCGCGGTGACGTCGACGCGGGCGAGCGCCCAGAGCACGTCGTCGCCCTCGCCACCGGTCACGGTGTCGCGGCCGATGTTCGCGAACACGCGGTCGTTGCCGTTGCCGCCGTTGACGCTGTCGTCACCGATGTGGAGACGATCGCCGAGCGGCTCGGGGCCGGCGAAGCGGCCGCGGAAGCCAGGGCGCCGCGCGGGCTGCGCGCCCGAGCCGCCGTTGACGGTGTCGTCACCCGGGCCGGCGAAGACGCGGTCGCGGCCATGGTTGCCGCTGAGCAAGTCGTTGCCGTCGTTGCCGACGATCAGGTCGGAGCCGTGGTTGCCCGCGATCGTGTCGTTGCCGAGGTTGCCGATCAGCAGATCCGGGCCCCAGCCGCCGCGAATCGCGTCATCACCGGCGAGGCCACGGACGAAGTCGGGTCCGCCCTTGGCGTTGATCGTGTCGGCATCGGGGGTGCCCTTGAGCCGGTCGGGGCGCCAGGTTCCGTCGATCACGGCGGCCGTCGCGAGCGAAGCGGTCGCGCATCCGACTGCGGCGGCAACCGCTACCGCGGCTCCAAGTCTGTTGGTACGGTGATTCACGGGGGCATCCTCCTTGGTGGGTGGGTGCCCCCATAACCGCTTGGGCCAGCCGGAGTTGCGCAGACCGGCCGCGCCGCCGCTCTACACCTTGCGATACTCAGGCGCCCAGGAGCCGTCGTCCTGCTGGGCGAAGTCCTGGAACAGGCCGGGCGCCTCGGCCTGCATGATCCGCGCGACCTGGTCGAAGACGAGTCGCAGCTCCTCCTCGGCCCCCTCGGCGGTGCGCATCTCGATCACGTGGCGCAGCGTGCGGGCGTTGGCCGTCCACATGATGTCGGTGCTGAGTCCGATCGGCGCGAGCCGGCGCAGCGCGGAGGTGACCTCCTTCTTGACGTGGAAGGGGACTCCCTCCTCGTCGATGCCCAGCTCGCTGGCGGCGCTGACCTGGAACTCCTCGAGCTGCTCGACGATCGAGACGACCTGGTCGCGGACCGGCTCGAGCGCCGGCGGCACGCGGAAGCCGATCTCGGTCAGCCGCACGTAGCGCAGGCTCTCCTGGCTGAACGCCGAGCCGGCGCGGTGGCGGACCAGCTCGTGGGTGAAGACGCGCGAGACGTTGCGCAGCGCGAACGAGTAGTTGGCGTGCTCGAGCACCGAGCCGTGGGCGCTACGCAGGATGTTCGCGAAGTACTCCATGCGATCGGTGCGCACGCGCGTGACGTTGGGGTTCAGCCCGGGCTCCCAGCTGCGGTAGCAGGCGCGCCCGCCGAACTCGACAAGCATCTCGCCCGGGCTCGCCTGGTCCTCCTCGCCGAGCCGGCGCTCCAGCCACGACTCGCCGCCGACGTCCTCGAGGTAGGCGCGCATCCCGTCGAGGTCGAGCTGCGGGCGGGCGATCAGGTGGACGGTCGGAGCGGTCTCGTGCACGGGCTGGCGACCCTACGTCCGGGGTCGGACGAATCAGGCCCGCGGCCGTAGCGCGCCGCTCACGTGAGGTCCCGCGAGAGCACCCGCTCGAGCCCCGGCTCCCGCTCGGTCGGCCCCGGAACCGCCTTGTCGAGCCGCATCACGTTGCTGCGCCCCTCGATCTTCAGCGAGGCGACCTGGTTGTCGAACCACGGGCTGTCGTCGAGCGCGCGCCAGTGGACCGAGGGGTCGCGGACGCCCGCGGCGCGGGCGAGCGCGCGGGTCAGCGCGTGGGCCAGGCGCGAGGCCGCGAAGCGCATCGCATAGCGCTCGCGCTTGTTGAGCGGGTTGCGCAGCGGCGAGCAGACTGCCTGATAGACGGCGCTCTTCACGCCCGACCCGCGCCGGAACCCGACCTCGCTCAGGTAGGCATGGTGGACGTCGCCGGAGAGCGTGACGATCGAGGCCGGCGGCTTGCCGCGCTCGCCGGCGCCGAGCTGGCGCTGCAGCTCGGCGAGTCGCTCGAACGACTCCTCGAACGCGGCCCAGTGCTCGAGGTCGAGCGCCTGGCGGATGCGCTCGCCGGCGCGCGCGGCCAGTGGTCCCCAGGCCCCGCCGCAGACCGCCTCGCTCCACGCCTCGAGATAGTGCATCCCCGGCGCTAGCAGCCACGGCAGCGAGCTGGCGATCAGCACGTGCTCGAAGTCGCCGTCGAGGCAGTCGGAGACCCACTGCCACTCGTCCTCGTCGAGCATCGAGCGGGCGTCCTCCCGGAGGCAGCGCCCGGCACGCGAGTCGACCACCAGCAGTCGCGTGCCGTCGAGGTCGCGGTGGTAGCTCCAGCGGACGCCGTCGGTCGTGTGCGCCGAGCGGTGGGCGAACTCGCGCAGCAGCGACTCCGCGTCACCCGCCTCGTGGCAGCGCCGCAGCAGCCCGTCGCGGTCCTGCTCCTCGGGACTGAGGTTGCCCGCGTGCTGGTAGACCCAGTACGACATGATCGCGCCGACGATGTGCTCCTCCCACCAGCCGGTGGCGCGCATCTGCTCGACCCAGGCCGCCGAGATGTTCCAGTCGTCGTGGACGTCGTGGTCGTCGAAGATCATCGCGCTGGAGACCGTCGACAAGAGCCAGCGGATCACCGGATCGCTCCACGACTCGCGGTAGAGGCGGGTGTACTCCTCGAAGTCGAACGCGATCGGCCCGGGCTGCTTGTCGATGTCGCGGCGCTGCTCGACGAACTCGCGCGTCTGCGGCGAGACCTCGTCGGCGTAGACCTGGTCGCCGAGCAGTAGCAGCAGCTCGGGCCACTCGTCTGGGTCCTGATGCGTCATCCGCAGCGCGAGCGCACGCAACGGGTCGAGCTCGCGGCCGTCGTCGTGGTCGTCCTTGCGCAGCGTGTACGGCTCTTCGTGCGGAGCGCCGACACGGCACGAGCCGAAGAAGATCCGTAGCGGCGGAGGCCTGGGGCGAGTGTGGAAGCTCGACGGGGGGAACGGCGAGTCGGCGAGCGGCCAGACTTGCTCGCCGTCGAGCTCGACCTTGTACTCGTAGCGCTCGGCAGGCTCGAGGCCCTCGGCGCGCACGACGGCGTAGTGGTGGCCGGCGACGGTGAAGGTCTGGGTCTTGGTGCCGAGCACCGCGACTTCGCATGCGCTATCGGTCTCGACCCAGACCACCGCACAGGTGTCGCCGACGTAACGCAGCAGCGGACCGAGGACCAGGTTCGGCATGCCTTTCGCCTACCCAGGCGGCTTCTTTCAAAGCATCGGAATGGCGCGGGTTAGGATCGAACGATGAGGATGCGCGCAGCGGTGCTCGAGCAGTTCGGCCAGCCCCTGGCGGTGCAGGAGGTCGAGCTGGAGGAGCCGCGCGCGGGCGAGGTGCTGGTGCGGCTGGAGGCCTGCGGCGTCTGCCACACCGACATGTACACGGCCTCCGGCGCCGACCCGTCCGGCTACGCGCCGGCGGTGCTTGGCCACGAGGGCGCGGGGATCGTCGAGAAGGTCGGCGAGGGCGTGGCGCTGGTCAAGGAGGGGGACCGTGTCGTGACGCTGTTCTCGCCGCAGTGCGGCGAGTGCGTCCACTGCCTCAGCCCGAGGACCAATCTCTGCATGGCTATCCGCGCGGAGCAGAACAAGGGCCACCTCCCGGACGGCAGCGTGCGACTGGCGCGGCCCGGCGGTGGCGAGCCGATCCGTCACTTCATGGGCACCTCGACGTTCGCCGAGTACACGGTGATGCCGGAGATCGCGCTGGCGGTCGTCAGCCCGGAGGCGCCGCCGGACCGTGCCTGCGTGTTCGCCTGCGGGCTGTCGACCGGGCTCGGCGCGGCGATGAACACCGCGGCGGTGGAGCCTGGCTCGACCTGCGTGATCTTCGGCGCCGGCCTCGTTGGGTTGGGCGCCGTCGCCGGCTGCCGTCTCCAGGGCGCCGAGCGGATCGTCTGCGTCGATCTCTCCGAGGAGCGGCTCGAGCTGGCGCGCGGCCAGGGCGCGACCGAGACGATGATCGGCGGCCCCGACACCGTCGAGCGGATCGTCGAGTCGACCGGTGGCTTCGGCGCCGACTACACCTTCGAGGCGACCGGCAACGTCGCCGTGATGCGCCAGGCCGTCGAGGCCGCGCGGATGGGCTGGGGGCTCTGCACCGTCGCTGGGGTCGCCGGCAAGGGCGAGACGCTCGACATCGTGCCGCGCTTCCTGATCACCGGCCGCCGCGTCGCGGGTTCGTCGTTCGGCGGTGTCAAGGGCCGCGACCAGGTACCGCAGCTCGTCGACCGCTACCTCAACGGCGAGATCGACGTCGATCCGCTGATCTCGCACCACCTGACACTCGACGAGGTCAACCGCGGCTTCGAGCTGATGGAGGCCCAGAACGGCATCCGCAGCGTGATCGAGTTCGGCTAGGCGCTCTCGTCGCCGGCCGGCGTCTCGATCTCGCGCTTGAGGATCTTGCCGGTCGGGCCCTTCGGCAGCTCGTCGAGGAACCAGACGTGGCGCGGGTACTTGTAGGCCGCGACCTCGCCCTTGACGTAGTCGCGGATCTCGTCGGCGCTCGCCTCGCCGCCCTCGTTGAGCACGACGGCGGCTCCGACCTCCTCGCCGAGCTCGTCGTGGGGGACGCCGAGCACCGCCGCCTCCAGCACCGCCGGATGGCCGTAGAGGACCTCCTCGATCTCGCGCGGGTAGACGTTGTAGCCGCCGCGGATGATCATGTCCTTCTTGCGGTCGACGATGAAGAAGTAGCCGTCTTCGTCGACGGTCGCGACGTCGCCGCTCTTGAACCAGCCGTCGGCGTCGATCGCCTCGGCGGTCGCGTCGGGCCGCTGCCAGTAGCCCTTCATCACGTTGTGGCCGCGGATCGCGATCTCGCCCGGCTCGCCCTGGGGGACCTCGTTGCCCGCGTCGTCGAGCAGGG
Organism: uncultured Actinomycetes bacterium; assembly: GCA_946481495.1. The sequence continues at coordinate 92 of CAMLNW010000028.1, read as the reverse complement.
CCACGTTCACCCACGGCACGACGCGGCCGACCGCCGGGTACAAGCTGGCGACGGCCCCGCCGACTTCGCCGCTCTCCGGATCGCAAGCGACG
>CAMLNW010000027.1 GCA_946481495.1 uncultured Actinomycetes bacterium | reverse complement strand
AGCCCGAGAGCGCCCAGCGCTTCCCGCGGCTGCACCCGCGCTGCGGCACCAGCTTCCTGCTCGTGGTGATGATCGTCGCCATCTTCGTCTTCGCGCCGCTCGGCAAGCTCGACTGGCAGTGGCTGCTGATCTCGCGTGTCGTCGGCATCCCGATCGTCGCCGGCCTCGCCTTCGAGGTGATCAAGTGGTTTGGTCGCAACCGCACCAAGCGCTGGGCGCGGATCCTGATGTGGCCCGGTCTCAAGCTCCAGCTGCTGACCACGCGCGAGCCCGACCTCAGCCAGCTCGCCGTCGCGATCGCCGCCCTCGAGGCCGTCCTCCAGTTCGAGAATCCGGCCGAGGTGACGGAGGCCGAGCGCGCCGTCATGGAGGTGGGGGCGTAGCGACGTCGTACCCTTCCTCTCGTGGTTGACAAGTTGGTCGAGCAGATCGAGAGCCGCTTTGCGGAGCTCTCGGAGCAGATGTCAGACCCCGAGGTGATCGGGGATCGGGAGCGCTATGCCGAGGTGGGGCGTGCGTACAGCGCGCTCGAGCCGGCGGCTGAGCTGGCGAAGGAGTGGCGGACGGCTTCGTCGGATGCCGCTGGCGCGCGCGAGATGCTCTCCGAGGACGGCGAGGACCCGGAGATCCGCGCGATGCTCGAGGCGGCGGAGGAGCGGCTAGGTGCGCTCGACGAGGAGATCCGGCTGGCGATGGTCGAGCCGGACCCCAACGACGACAAGAACGTGATCGTCGAGGTCCGCGGCGGAACCGGCGGTGAGGAGGCCGGGCTGTTCGCTGGCGACCTCTACCGGATGCTGACCCGATACGCCGAGCGGCTCGGCTTCACGCCGGAGACGATGAACGTCGCCGACGGCGACTACACCTTTGCGATCAAGGGCCAGGGCGCCTACAGCGTCTTCAAGCACGAGGGCGGCACCCACCGCGTCCAGCGCGTGCCGGAGACTGAGTCCCAGGGCCGCATCCATACCTCCACCGCGACCGTCGCCGTGCTGCCCGAGGTCGAGGACGTCGAGGTGCAGATCGACCAGGGCGACCTCCAGATCGACGTTTACCGCTCGTCGGGTCCCGGCGGGCAGTCGGTCAACACGACCGACTCCGCCGTGCGGATCACTCACAAGCCGACCGGCGTCGTGGTGTCGATGCAGGACGAGAAGTCGCAACTGCAGAACCGCGAGCGGGCGATGCGCGTGTTGCGCGCGCGCCTCTACGAGCGCGAGCTGGCCGCTCAGCAGGCCGAGCTCGCCGAGAGCCGCCGCTCGCAGGTCGGCACCGGCGAGCGCTCCGAGAAGATCCGCACCTACAACTTCCCGCAGGACCGCGTCACCGACCACCGCGTCAAGCTGACCAAGGGAGAGGTCCAGCGGATCCTTTCCGGCGAGCTCGACGACTTCACCGCGGCGCTCGAGGCCGAGGAGAAGCGCCGGCGGCTCGAGGCCAGCTCGCTCGTCGAGAGCTGATGCCGGTGGCGTCGATGACGGCGCGCGGCGCGGTCGGCGCGGCCGTCGACGCGCTGTCCGCCGCCGGTTGCGACACGCCACGGCTCGACGCCGAGGTTCTGATCGCCGATGCGCTGGATGTCGATCGCGGCACGTTGGTCGCGGACCCCGGCCGGTCGGTACCGCCCGCCGCAGCGCATGAGATCGGCCAGCGGATCCGTCGCCGGGTGGCGCGCGAGCCGGTCGCCTACATCCTCGGCCGCCGCGGCTTCCGGTTGATCGAGGTGGCCGTCGACCCTCGGGTGCTGATTCCGCGACCCGAGACCGAGCTGTTGGTGGAGGTCGCGCTCGAGCTGCCGCGGGGCGCTGCGGTCCACGAGGTCGGGACGGGCAGCGGAGCGGTCGCACTTGCGCTGCTCGACGAGCGGCCCGACCTGCGCGTGACCGCATCGGACATCTCGCCCGACGCGGTTGCCGTCGCGCGGGCCAACGCCGCGCGCCTCGACCTGCCGTTGGCTTCGGCCATCGCTGATGGACTGCCGTCCGGCGACTACGACCTTGTGCTCGCCAATCTTCCGTATGTGCGCGAAGACGAGTGGCGTAGCCTGGCGCCCGAGATAACTCGATATGAGCCGCGCGGTGCGCTGATCTCCGGCGTGGACGGGCTCGACGCGATCCGCGCGCTCGTCGCGCGGGCGCCGAGCGGGACACGCTTGGCACTCGAGCACGGCTCCGAGCAGGGGCCGTCCGTGCGGGAGCTGCTGGACGGCTCGGAGACCCGCCGCGACCTCGCTGGCCACGAGCGCATGACCACCGGGGCCGTCCGATGAGTTGGCGCCGCGCGCCCACGGGCGAAGATCCGCCGTGGATGCCGCTCGACTCTGCAGCCGTCGAGACGTTCGGAGCGTGCATCGATTCCGGCGGGGTGGGGATCTTTCCCTCCGACACCGTCTACGGACTGGCGACGGATCCTGAGTCCGAATGGGGCGTGCGCCGCCTCTACGCCCTCAAGAGGAGGCCTCCGATGCCCAGCGCGGTGATGTTCTTCTCGATCCACGCTGCGCTGGCTGGACTGCCGGAGCTTGGGCGGCGGACACGCGCGGCGTTCGAGTCGCTGCTTCCTGGGCCATTCACGCTGATCGTCGCCAATCCCGCGCGGCGTTTTCCGAGCGCCTGCGCCGACGGCGACCCCCAACGGCTCGGGGTGCGTGTGCCAGCGCTCGACGGGCGCCTGGCGCCGCTTGCCCAGACTGGGCGTCCCGTGCTGCAGACGAGCGCCAACCTCCATGGCGGCGCCGATCCCAGGCGACTGGACGACGTCCCGGTTGAGATCCGCCGTGCGGTTGACGTCGTGCTCGACGGTGGCGAGCTGCCTGGGATTGCCTCGACGGTGGTCGACCTGACTCGCTTCGAGGACGGCGGCGAGTACGAGATCCTGCGTGAGGGCGCGGTCTCCAAGAGCGCACTCGCGGAACGTTTGGATGATTAACCCCACCATGGGCCGGCAAAAGTTCCAATCTGTCGATTGAAGGCCGCTCAGAGCGGAAATCGGGGCCTGCTGGCGGTGGCCGGCGAGACGCCGCTGGTACCGTGGCCGGCGTGACCGATCTGAGCCCCGACTACTTCGCCAAGCCCGTCTCCGAGGTCGATCCCGAGATCGCCCAGGTGCTAGAGGACGAGCTTCGCCGCCAGGAGACGACGCTCGAGATGATCGCCTCCGAGAACTTCGTTCCGCAGGCGGTGCTCGACTGCCAGGGCTCGGTGCTGACCAACAAGTACGCCGAGGGCTATCCGGGCAAGCGCTACTACGGCGGCTGCGAATACGTCGACGTCGCGGAGGAGCTCGCGATCGCTCGTGCGAAGGAGCTGTTCGGGGCCGAGCACGTCAACGTCCAGCCGCATGCCGGCGCGCAAGCCAACGCCGCCGCCTTTCACGCGCTGCTGCAGGCCGGCGACCGGATCCTCGGGATGAAGCTCGACCACGGCGGCCACCTGACCCACGGGATGAAGATCAACTTCTCCGGCCGGCTCTACGACATCGTCGCCTACGGCGTCTCGGACAAGGACTCGCGCGTCGACATGGACGTGCTCGAGCGGCTCGCCCAGGAGTTCCGCCCGAAGCTGATCCTCGCCGGCTGGTCGGCCTATCCGCGCCAGCTCGACTTCGCGCGCTTCCGCGAGATCGCCGACTCGATTGGCGCCTACCTGATGGTCGACATGGCCCACTTCGCCGGTCTGGTCGCGGCGGGCGAGCACCCCAGCCCGGTGCCGCACGCCGACGTCGTCACGACGACCGTCCACAAGACACTCGGCGGTCCGCGCTCGGGAATGATTCTCGCCAAGGAGGAGCACGCCAAGAAGATCGACTCGGCGGTGTTCCCCGGCCAGCAGGGCGGTCCGCTGATGCACGTCGTGGCGGCCAAGGCGGTCGCGATGAAGGTCGCGCAGTCGGAGCTGTTCCGCGAGCGCCAGCGCCGCACGCGCGCGGGCGCGGCGGCGATCGCCGAGGAGCTGACCGGCGCCGGCGTCGACGTCCTCACCGGAGGCACCGACGTCCACCTCGTGCTCGTCGATCTGCGCGACTCGGAGCTCGACGGCCAGCAGGGCGAGGACCGGCTGCACGCGATCGGCATCACCGTCAACCGCAACAGCGTGCCGAACGACCCACGTCCACCGGCGGTCTCGTCGGGCCTGCGGATCGGCACGCCGGCGCTCGCGACCCGCGGCCTCCAGGTCGAGGACTTCCACGAGATCGGCAAGATCGTCGCCACAGCGCTGACCGGCGACTTCTCCGATGCCGTCCGCACCGAGCTGTCGGAGCGCACCCGTGCGCTCGCCGAGCGCTACCCGCTCTACCCAGAGCTAGCGAAGTCCGCAGCCGCGGTCTAGTCTCCTAGGCATGACGGAGGCGGCACCCAGGCTCGATCTCGAGCAGGCCAAGCGGGACATCGAGCAGGCGATCCGCAATCGGCCGCGGTTGCGCGGGGTGTCCCACCAGTGGGCTTTCTTCATCTCGCTCGCGCTCGGCATTCCGCTCGTCATCACGGCGCCGTCTGGCGAGGCCACGCTCGCCGCAGCGATCTACGCCGCCTGCGTCACGCTCCTGTTCGGAACGAGCGCGCTGTATCACCGCGTCACCTGGCGCACCGACGCCGCCCGACGCTGGATGCGGCGGCTCGACCACTCGGCGATCTTCCTGCTGATCGCCGGCACCTACACGCCCTTCGCGCTGCTCGTTCTGCACGGCTCGCTGGCCGACGTGGTGCTGGCCGTGATCTGGAGCGGAGCCGTCGGGGGCATCCTGCTGAAGCTGCTCTGGATCGACGCCCCGAAGTGGCTCGCCGCGGTCATCTACGTCGGGCTCGGCTGGGTCGCCGTCGCCGTGACACCGGACCTGATCGGCCAGGTCGGCGTCACCGCGTCGATCCTCGTCGCCACCGGCGGCATCCTCTACACGCTCGGTGCGGTGACCTATGCGCTGCGCCGCCCGGATCCGCTGCCGACCGTCTTCGGCTACCACGAGGTATTCCACGCGCTCGTGATCGTCGCCGCGGCGCTGCAGTATGCGGTGATTGCGTTCTGGGTGTTGCCGCAAGCCTGACCCCGGCCGCCAGTAGGCTGCCGCTCAGATGAACGACCTCGACGCGCTCTGGGCGTTCCTCGTCGCGGCGGCGGTGGCGCTGCTGCTGACGCCGCAGACCGCGCGGCTGGCCAGGCGGGTGGGTGCGGTCGCGTTGCCGCGCGAGCGTGACCTGCACGACTCGCCGATGCCGCGGCTCGGCGGCTTGGCGATCCTCGCGGGGGTGCTGCTGGCCGGGGTGCTGTTCCTGCCGGGCACGCAGGAGATGCGTGGCATCCTGGCCGGTGCGGTGGCGATCGCCTTCGTCGGCGCGGTCGACGACGCCAAGCCGGGCGGGCTGAACCCGGTCGTCAAGCTGCTCGGCCAGTTCGCCGCGGCGGCGATTCCGGTCGCATGCGACGTGCGCGTCGAGAACATCACGCTGCCGTTCGTCGACCCGCTCGACCTCGGCGCCTGGGGCTATCCGCTGACGCTGGTCGGGATCGTGGCGGTGATGAACGTCGTCAACTTCACCGACGGCGTCGACGGGCTCGCCGCCGGCGTCTGCACGATCGCGGCGGCGACGTTCGCGGTGATCGCGCTCTCGCTCGACCGCGTCGACCCAGCGATCCTGGCCGCGGCGACCGCCGGCGCGGCAATCGGCTTCCTGCGCCACAACTTCCACCCGGCGTCGGTCTTCATGGGCGACTCGGGCTCCAACCTGCTCGGCCTGCTGCTCGCCTGCGTCGCGATCCAGGGCGTCTTGAAGACGGCGGCCGTCGTCGCGCTGTTCTTCCCGCTGGTGATCCTGGCCGTCCCCGCCGCGGACGCGACGTTCGTCGTCGCGAAGCGGATCAAGTACCGCCGGCCCGTCTACTCGGCCGACACCTGGCACTTCCACCATCGCTTCGCGGCGATCGGCTTCTCGCAGCGGCGGACCGTGCTCTACCTCTACGCGTGGACCATCTCGCTCGCGGCGCTCGCGCTGGCGATGCGCTTCATCCCCTACTCCGACGACGACGGCAGCTTCAATGCCGGTTGGGTCGCGCTGCTGGCCGTCTTCGGCGCGATCGCCATCGCCGCCAGCGTCTACCTCGTCTTCGTGCTCGAGATCCTCAAGTTCCGTCGCTTTCGCGAGCGTCAACTGCGCCGTGACGCGACGCTCAGCGAGAGCGAGATCGAGCACGAGATCGAGCGCGAGGTCGAGACCGGCGAGTTCGACGCGGTGAACCGCTAACGCGGTCGCTAGAAGAGCGACGGCTGTTCGGGCGGTGCCGGCGCTTGCGGTGGTGGGGTGGGGCGGCCGCCGCGGAATGCCTTTCGCCAGTTGCCCCTTCCGGGCGCTCGCGCGAGTCGTGCGATCCGCTCGCGCTCCGCCTTCGGCGCGTAGGCGCGACCGGCGTAGAGCTCCTCGTAACGCGGCAGGAGGTCCGGGCGGTAGCCGCGTAGCCAGTCGAGGAAGATGCCCCGCACCTCGCCACGCAGGTGGAGGCAGATGCCGCCGACGCTGATCGCGCCCGCTTCGCCGGCCAGCTCGAGGATGCGCTCGACCTGCTCGGGCGCGTCGTTGATCCCTGGCATCAGCGGGGCGATCAGGACGCCCGTCGGCACGCCGGCGCGGTTGAGCTCCGCGACCGCCTCGAGCCGGGCGCGCGGGTGGGGGGTATGCGGCTCGCTCGCTCGCCAGGCGCGCTCGTCGAGCGTCGGCACCGACAGGCTCGCCGTGAAGCCGACTCGATCGGCGAGCTCCTTCAGCAGCTCGACGTCACGCAGCAGCAGCGGAGACTTCGTCAACACCGAGCAGGGAGTCCCGCTGTCACGTAGCGCCTCCCAGATTCCAGGCATCAGCCGGTAGCGCCCCTCGACCCACTGGTAGGGGTCGGTGTTCGTCCCCAGCGCCACGTGCTCGCGTGTCCATGACGGCCGCGCCAGCTGCGCACGCAGCGCCTCGGGTGCGTTGACCTTCACGACGATCTCGCGCTCGAAGTCGCGCCCCGGCGAAAGGTCGAGGTACTTGTGCGTTGGCCGGGCGAAGCAGTTGTGGCTGACGACGCCGTTGGCTATGAAGTCCCCCGTTCCGGTCGTGATGTCGAACAGCACGCGCTCCTCGTCAAGGGTCTCTACGGCGTCAACCCAGAGGCCGCGAATCGTGCCCACTGACTCGTCGGCTCCTGGTGCGCCACCCGGGCCGGGACCGAGCAGCTGGTCGCTTGCGCTCAGGCGGCGCCGCGGACCGCCGGGCTCTTTCCCGGTCACTTGCCGCCAGCCGCCCCGCGCCAGGAAACGGTGATCAGCGCTAGCGACGAGGCTGGTGCCGTCCGCCAGTGTTACTCGGTAGGCGGGCTTCAGCGTCTGCCAGTGGTCGAGCACGTTGGTGACGACGTAGCGGCGGTCGGTGCCGCTCAGCTTCGTCCCGATGATCCGATCGCCTGGACGGATGTCGGCGAGTGGTTTCAAGCCTCCGTCGGCGAGCAAAATCTCCGTCCTGCCGTCTAGGCAGTAGAGGCAGGCATGGGTGCAGCCGCGGTAGGGATTGACGGTCCAGCGGAAGGGCATCCTGGATGCCTTCGGGACCTTGTTCAGGACGGACTTCGAATGGACCTCGTAGAAGCGGATGTCCATCGCCTCTGGGGCGTCGAAGGTGCGGACGGCTGCTGGCTCGCGGTAGCCGGGTAGCTGCCGTGTGGCCTCGTCCTCCAAGCTGAGCCGATCCCAACGCATACGAACATATGTTCGCATAGCTGGCTACCGATCGCCAGAGTTGAAATGCGTCTACTCGCCCCAGAGGGTCAGGACGAGCGAGCGCGGTCCGCCGTGGTCGCGGTGCTCGCAGAGGTAGACGCCCTGCCAGGTTCCGAGCACCGGGCGTCCGTCGCGGACCGGGAGCGTGAGCGAGGGACCGAGCAGCGATGCCTTGATGTGAGCCGGCATGTCGTCGAAGCCCTCGAGCGTGTGGCGCCAGTAGGGAGCGTCCTCCGGGACGGCGCGGTTGAACCAGGACTCGAAGTCGCTACGGACGTCGGGGCTCGCGTTCTCGTTGAGCGTCAGCGACGCTGAGGTGTGGAGGATCTGGACGTGCAGCAGACCAACCGCCAGCTGGCTCAGCTCGGGTAGCGCGTCGAGCAGCTCCGTGGTGATCAGATGAAAGCCGCGTGGCCGTGCGGAGAGCTGGATATCGCGACTGAACCACACGCGCCAAGCAGTATTGGCGCATATCGGCAGGCGGACCTATATTGGGCGAGGACTTGCAAAACGCCCCGCGGGCAGCCGGCCCGCCATGGGGCAGGGCGCTGCGGGAGAACAGAGCAGGACATGGATTTGCCCCTTCGCGAGCGCCTCGGCTTGAAGACATCGATCGACGCAGGAGCCACCGTCCCAGGCAGCCGGGCGGCGATGGCGCGCGCCGCCTTCTGGCTCTCCAGCGCCGGTGTGCTCGTCGCGCTGCTTGCGTTGACTCCGCCGCAGGGACCGGAGCTCGATTCGACGGCCGTGATCGCCGTCGCGGCCGGTTGCGCCGTGCTGGCGGCGCTCGCGTTCGTCGGCTTCGACCGGATCCCGCTCTGGGGCTTTCACGTCGGTGTCGTCTGCGCGTCGGCGCTCGCGACGCTCGGCATCTACGCCTGGGGCGACCACTCGCCGTACGGGCCGCTGCCTTACCTCTGGGTGACGATCTTCGCCTACTACTTCTTCTCGCTGCCGGCGGCGCTCGTCCACACCGCCGTGATCGGCGCGATGTTCGGTGTCGAGCTGGGGCTGCGCGATCTCGACTGGACTCCGATCGACTCGTGGCTCGCGACGATCGGAACGCTCACCGTCGCCGGCGTGGTCGTGGCGGTCATCCGCGACCGCCTGACCGGCCTGATCTCGAACCTGACCGACGCCGCGCGCAGCGACCCGCTGACCGGCCTGCTCAACCGGCGCGGCTTCGACGAGACGTTCGAGGTCGAGCTCGAGCGTGCCCGGCGCTCCGATCGCGGCTTGAGCGTGATCGTCGGCGACCTCGACCAGTTCAAGGACATCAACGACCGTTTCGGCCATGCGGCTGGCGACGCTGTCCTGCGGCGTGTCGGAGCGACGATCCGCTCCACCAAGCGCAGCTGGGACATCGCGGCGCGGATCGGCGGCGAGGAGTTCGCGGTGCTGGCGCCGGACACCGACGAGCACGGCGCCTATGTGCTCGCCGAGCGGTTGCGCTTGGAGATCGAGGGCACCTTCGAGCCGGCCGGAGCGGGTCAGCTGACCGCCAGCTTCGGCATCGTCAGCTTCCCGATCCACGGGCAGACCGGCGAGGCGCTCCTGCAGGCCGCAGACCAGGCGCTCTACGCCGCCAAGCGACTCGGTCGCAACCGGGCGGTGATCTCGAGCGCCGAGGTGCCGGGAATCCTGGCGCGTGCGCCGCGCGGCCGCGAGGACTCACACGTCGAGCTCGCAACGCTGCTCAGCCTCGCCGAGGCGCTCGACGTGCGCGACTCCGGCAGCGCCACGCACAGCCAGCGTGTCGGCCGTTACGCCGAGTTGATCGCCCGCGAGCTCGGACTTCCACCCGATGCCGTCGAGCGCGTCCGGATCGCCGGCATCCTGCATGACGTCGGCCGTGTCGGCGTACCCGACGAGTTGCTCTCCAAGAGCGGTCCGCTGACCGACGAGGAGTGGGGGTGGATGCACTCGCATCCGGCCGTCGGGGCGCGGATGCTCGACACGACCGAGTTCGGCGATATCGGCGATTGGATCGCCGCGCACCACGAGCGCCCGGACGGCAAGGGCTACCCCGAGGGGCTCGCTGCTGGCGAGGTTCCGCTCGAGGCGTCGATCCTCGCCGTAGCGGATGCATACGAGGCGATGACCGCCGACCGGCCCTACCGGCCGCCGCTCGATCCCGTTGCCGCCGCCGAGGAGCTGCGGCGCGGCGCCGGCCGCCAGTTCGACGAGCGCGTGGTCGACGCCATTCTGCGCGTCGTGTAACAAGTCCGCACAAAGTGTGATTTTCGCCACAAAGCGCTTTAACAAGCCTTTCCTATAGAGTCGCTCGCCCCTTGACCGCTCATGCAGTCGCAACCCCCGAGGGGTCGGGAGAGACTGGTTTTCTCCTCACCCTGCTCCGCTCCCTGGACCTGCTGGTGCTGGCGCTGGCCCTACCCCTTTTCCTGATCGCGGGACTGCCGCTGATCGGCTGGGCAGTTGTGGCGGTGGTCTGGGTTGCCCAGCGCTGGATCGTCGCGACCGTCAAGCGACGTGCGATTGCGACCGGCGATCGGAGCGCGGTGATGAAGGCGATCTCGCTTTCGATGATGGTCCGGCTTGCGCTCGTGACCTCGGCGGTCGCGGTGGTGGGCATCGTCGACCGTGACGCCGGCCTGCCGGCGGCGCTGCTCGCGGCGGTCCTGTTCAGCATCGCGCTCGGCATCCAGGTGACCAGCGCGCCCCCGACCGGAGCACAGCGATGAAGACGCGCAGCAAGGTCCTGATCGCGCTCGGCATCTGGTTCGGGCTGGCGATCCTGCTCGGCGTCCTGTTCGGCAGCGACGGCCGCAACGACGCCTTCCAGCCGCAGGAGGAGTTCCGCCTCAACCCGTGGATCGAGATCCACATCGGCGGGCTCGACATGAGCATCAACAAGGCCGTCTTCTACCTCTTCCTCGCGGCGATCGCGACGACCGGCTCGATGATCTTTATCGCGCGCCGCATGAAGGACCGCCCGAACCGCGTTCAGACGGCCGTCGAGGTCGCCTACGACATGACGCGCAAGAACATCACCGGCCAGAACATGAGCCAGCCGATGGCCTCCAAGTGGTTCGCCTTCATCGCGACGCTCTTCTTCTTCATCTGGTTCTCGAACATGCTCGGCTACCTACCGTTGCCGACGAACAACGAGCACCCGGTCGACGTCTTCGGCTTCGAGGTCCCGTCGCTGGCGATCTACGCGGCGACCGCGAACCTCTCGATCCCGCTGGCGCTGACGCTTGTCGTCTGGGTCGCGTACCACGTCGAGGGCATCCGCGTGAAGGGCTTCGTCGGCTTCATGAAGAGCTTCGTGCCGCCCGGCATCGGCGGTGTCGGCGCGATCCCGCTGTTCGTGATCGAGGTGATCTCGGACCTCGTCCGGATCATCTCGCTGTCGGTACGACTGTTCGCCAACATCCTCGCCGGCCACCTGCTGATCCTGTTCATGGCAGGCGGCCTCGTGGTCCTGCTCGGGATCTCGGCGCTAGGCATCTTCACCCTTGGCATGGCGATCCCGTTCTTCCTGTTCGAGATCGGCCTGGTCGCCACGCTTCAGGCTTTCATCTTCGCGATCCTTTCATCCATCTACCTCGGCGACGCAACCGCCGACCACCACTAAGGAGGACAAGTGGACTTGCTGCTCCCACTCGCCCAGTCGGCTGACGCTCAGGCCATCACGGACGCCGGCAAGGCGATCGCGCTCGGCGTCGGCGCCGGGCTCGGATCGATCGGCGCCGGCATCGGCATCGGCTTCATCTTCGGCAAGGAGATCGAGTCGGTCGCTCGCCAGCCCGAGATGAAGGACGAGCTGCAGTCGATTCGCTGGCTCGGCTTCGCGCTGACCGAGGCGGTCGCCTTCTACACCTTCATCTTCGGCCTGATCGCCTTCTTCCTCTAGGCCGGCGATCGTGGACGCCTTTACAGACATCGCGACGTTCGTCCTCGCGGCCGCCGAGCACGGTGCTGCCGAGGAGGAGGGCGGCAGCTTCCTGGTATCGCCCAACGTCGGGCTGATGCTCTGGACGCTGATCGCGTTCGGCGTCTCGATGCTGATCCTGAAGAAGTTCGCCTTCCCGGCGATCGGCGACGCGCTCGACAAGCGTGCCGCGACGATCGACGAGTCGCTCAACGCCGCCGTCCGCACCAAGGAGGAGGCAGAGGAGCTGCTCGAGGAGTACCGGGCGCGCCTGAAGGAGGCGCGTGAGCAGGCCGAGGACATCGTCGCGCGGTCGCGCAAGGCGGCCGACACGACGCTGGAGGAGGCGAAGGTGGCGGCGAAGGAGTTCCGCGAGGAGCAGAGTGCCGCGACGCTCAAGGAGATCGAGGCCGCCAAGCAGCTCGCGCTCGACGACATCCGTAAGGAGGTCGCCGACCTGACCGTGATCGCAACCGAGAAGGTGACGCGCAAGTCACTCGACGGCGACGACCACCGCCGCCTGATCGAGGAGGCGCTCGGCGAGGTCGACTTCACCGCGCTGGCAGGTTCGGAGGGACGCTCCTAAGCCATGGAGGAGATCGCTGAGGTCTACAGCCGCGCGCTGTTCGAGGTCGCCAAGGAGCAGGGCGTCCTCGACCGCGTGCACGACGAGCTCGGGCAGTTCGCCGACGCGCTCGGCGACAGCCGTGACCTGCAGGTGTTCTTCTTCTCGCCGTACTTCTCCTCGCAGGAGAAGAAGGACGGCATCGGCACGCTCGTCCAGGACGCCGACCCGAACTTTGTCCGCTTCCTCGAGCTGCTCGCGGAGCGCCACCGGATGCCGGTTGTGTTCCGGATGCGTGACGAGCTCGACCGCCTCTGGCGGCGCGAGAACAAGCTGCTGCCGGTCTCGGTGACCAGCGCCGTGGAGCTTGACTCCGAGCTGGTCGAGGGCATCGGCAAGCGAATTGAGGAGCAGACCGGCGAGCGCGTCGATCTGTCGAGCAAGGTCGATCCCGATGTTTTAGGCGGCCTCGTGCTCCAGGTAGGCAACATGGTGCTGGACGCAAGCGTGCGCAACCGGCTCGAGAGACTTAGAAAGCAAGTCGCAAAGGCGGCTTAGAAAGGCCCCCAAGACCAATGCAGATCAAGCCAGACGAGATCACCAGCATCCTGAAGAGCCGCATCGAGGGACTCGACGACGGTGGCGGCGACCTGTCCGAGGTCGGCACCGTGCTCTCGATCGCCGACGGCATCGCGCGCCTGCACGGCCTCGACAACTGCATGTCGCTCGAGCTGCTCGAGCTGCCGCACGACGTCACCGGCCTCGCGCTGAACCTCGAGTCCGACAACGTCGGCGCCGTGTTGTTCGGCGACTGGGACAAGATCGAGGAGGGCGACACCGTCAAGCGGACGGGCAAGCTGCTCGAGATCCCGGTTGGCGAGGCGCTGCTCGGCCGGATCGTCGACCCGCTCGGCAACCCGCTCGACGGCAAGGGCGACATCAACACGACTGAGACCCGCCCGGCGGAGTTCAAGGCCCCCGGCGTCGTCCAGCGTCAGCCGGTCGAGGAGCCGATGCAGACCGGCATCAAGGCGATCGACTCGATGATCGCGATCGGCCGCGGCCAGCGCGAGCTGATCATCGGCGACCGCCAGACGGGCAAGACCCAGATCGCGATCGACACGATCATCAACAACCGCGACAACGGCGTCATCTCGATCTACGTCGCGATCGGCCAGCGCCTCTCGACCGTCGTCCAGGTCGCCGAGACGCTGCGCGAGCACAACGCGATGGAGAACACGATCATCGTCGCCGCGCCGGCCGACGAGGCCGCGCCGATCAAGTACATGGCCCCCTACGCGGGCGCCGCGATGGGCGAGTACTTCCTCTACAAGGGCGGCCACGCGCTCTGCATCTACGACGACCTGACTAAGCACGCGTTCGCCTACCGGCAGATGTCGCTGCTGCTGCGCCGCCCGCCGGGCCGCGAGGCGTACCCGGGTGACGTCTTCTACCTGCACTCCCGCCTGCTTGAGCGTGCGGTCAAGCTCAACGACGATCTCGGTGGCGGCTCGATGACGGCGCTGCCGATCATCGAGACCCAGGCCTCCGACGTCTCGGCCTACATCCCGACCAACGTGATCTCGATCACCGACGGCCAGATCTTCCTCGAGGGCGATCTGTTCCGCTCCGGCGTCCGACCGGCGATCAACGTCGGCATCTCGGTCTCGCGCGTCGGCGGCAACGCCCAGCCGAAGGCGATGAAGAAGGTCGCCGGCAAGCTGCGCATCGAGCTCTCGCAGTACCGCGAGCTCGAGGCGTTTGCCCAGTTCGGCTCGGAGCTCGACGCCTCGACGCAGGCCACGCTGGCCCGCGGTGAGCGACTCGTCGAGACGCTGAACCAGAACGAGCTCAAGCCGTGGAAGCCGGCCGACCAGGTCGCCGCGATCTACTCCGGCACCGGCGGCTTCCTCGACCGGATCAAGACCGAGCGCGTCTCGGAGTTCCACGACACGCTGCTGCAGCGGCTGCACGCTGAGAACGCCGACCTGATGTCGACGCTCAACGAGGGCGACTGGTCCGACGACATCGAGGCGCAGCTCGGCGACGCGATCGCCGAGGCGATCGACGACTACGGTCCCGACTTCGACTCCGAGGGCAACCCGCTCGAGGAGGGCGAGTCCGACCGCATCCTGTCCGAGGAGGAGCGCCAGGCCCCTGGTCGCACCGCTGAGGACGCCGAGGAGCGCGAGGAGGCAGAGGCGCCAGCCGCCGTCTAGCTCATGGCCTCCCAGAAGGACGTCAAGAACCGCATCTCGTCGGTGCGGAACATCCAGAAGATCACCCGCGCCATGGAGATGGTCGCGGCCGCGCGCCTGCGCCGCGCCGAGCAGCGCATCGAGGCGCTGCGGCCCTACGCGGGCGCGATCCGGCGGATGACGCGACGTACCGTCGAGGCCGTCGAGAACATCCCGAACATGCCGCTGCTCGAGGAGCACGAGACGGTCGAGCGCGTCGGATTGCTGCTCGTCACTGGCGACCGCGGGCTGGCCGGCGCCTTCAACTCGCAGATCGTCCGCGCCGGCAACCGCCGCGCGCAGGAGCTGTCCGACGAGGGCAAGGAGGTCGTCTGGTACGCCTCCGGCCGTCGCGGCGTCGGCTCGCTGCGCTTCCGCGGCCGCGATGTGGCGGCCTCGTGGGAGGGCTTCACCGACCGGCCGGCGTTCGCTGACGCCCGTGACATCGCCGGCGACATCGCGGCCGCCTACGTCGACGGCAAGGTCGATCGCGTCGAGGTCATCTACAACGGCTACGTCTCGCCGCTGACCCAGACGGTCACGACCGAGGTTCTCTTGCCGTTGCAGGCGATCGACGACCTGACCTCGACCGAGGGCGAGACCGCTGAGGAGGCCGCAGCCGAGGAGGCCAGCGCGAGCACCTCCTGGCTCTACGAGCCGGAGCCGGAGGAGATCCTCCAGCGGTTGGTGCCGGACTACATCGAGATCAGCATCTTCCGGGCGCTGCTCGAGTCCACCGCATCTGAGCACGGCGCGCGCATGACGGCGATGCGCAACGCACAGGAGAACGCCAGCGACATGATCGACGACCTCACCCTCGAGATGAACCGCCAGCGCCAGGCGGAGATCACGCAGGAGATCATGGAGGTCGTCGCCGGGGCCGAGGGCCTGACGTAGCGCCGATCACGACCATTTTTCGAGTTTCAGAGACTTAGACAGGCAAGGAGAACCCAGTGGAGGCAGCAACAGCAACGCAGAGTCGAGAGGGCGTTAAGGCCGGCAAGGTCGAGGAGATCACCGGCGTCGTCATCGAGGCGGTCTTCCCCGAGGATCTGCCCGAGATCTACAACGCGCTCGAGATCACGATGCCTCCGGTCGAGGAGGGCGGCGAGCCGACGACGCTCGTCTGCGAGGTCCAGCAGCACCTCGGCGACGACCGCGTGCGCGCGGTGGCGATGGACGCGACCGACGGCCTCTCACGCGGCACCGAGGTGCGCGACACCGGCGCGCCGATCACGGTGCCGGTCGGCAAGGGCACGCTCGGCCGCATCTTCAACCTGCTCGGCGAGCCGATCGACGGCGCCGGCGACGTCGAGGCCGACGACCGCTGGCCGATTCACCGCGCCGCTCCGAGCGTCGAGAACCTGACCCCGACGCGCGAGATCTTCGAGACCGGCATCAAGGTCGTCGACCTGCTCGCGCCGTACGCCAAGGGCGGCAAGGTCGGCCTGTTCGGCGGCGCCGGCGTCGGCAAGACCGTTCTGATCCAGGAGCTGATCAACAACCTCGCCAAGGAGCACGGCGGCCTGTCCGCGTTCTGTGGCGTCGGCGAGCGCTCGCGCGAGGGCAACGACCTCTGGCTCGAGATGACCGAGTCGGGCGTCATCGACAAGACGATGCTCGTCTTCGGCCAGATGAACGAGCCGCCCGGCGCGCGCATGCGCGTCGCGCTGTCCGGCCTGACGATGGCGGAGTACTTCCGCGACCAGGGCGGCCAGGACGTGCTGCTGTTCGTCGACAACATCTTCCGCTTCGTTCAGGCGGGCTCCGAGGTCTCGGCGCTGCTCGGCCGGATGCCGTCGCAGGTCGGCTACCAGCCGACGCTCGAGACCGAGATGGGCCAGCTCCAGGAGCGGATCACCTCGACCCGCCAGGGCTCGGTCACCTCGGTGCAGGCGATCTACGTCCCCGCCGACGACCTCACCGACCCGGCGCCGGCGTCGGTGTTCGCCCACCTCAACGCGACCACCGTCCTCTCGCGCTCGATCTCGGAGAAGGGCATCTACCCGGCGGTCGACCCGCTCGACTCGACCTCGACGATCCTCAAGCCGGACGTCGTCGGTCAGGAGCACTACGAGGTCGCCACGCGCGTCCAGGAGATCCTGCAGCGCTACAAGGAGCTCCAGGACATCATCGCGATCCTCGGCATCGACGAGCTCTCGGACGAGGACAAGGTCGTCGTCCAGCGGGCGCGCAAGGTCGAGCGCTTCCTGTCGCAGCCGTTCCACGTCGCCGAGGCCTTCACCGGCACCCCCGGCCAGTACGTGCCGATCGAGGAGACGGTCCGCTCGTTCAAGGAGATCGTCGACGGCCAG
>CAMLNW010000026.1 GCA_946481495.1 uncultured Actinomycetes bacterium | reverse complement strand
CGTCGGACAGGCGGTGGAGGCCGTCCTGGAGCTCCTGCTTGTCGCTGGCCGCGATCGGCCTGATCGTGACCTGCGTCCCATCCGACAGGACGTGGCGTGTGACCATAGTTACAAGTGTGACGCCGGTGACGGCCGGCTTCCGTGCCGGCCGTCACACATGGGGCGTTGCCGCCCGCCGGCCAGGTGCCGGCGGGGGTCTGGGGGCGTGAGCCCCCAGTTCGTCTAATCGATGAGGCCGCTCTCCTGCAGGTACTCGGTCGCGACCTCTTTCGGGGTCTTCTTGTCGAGGTCGACGCGGGCGTTGAGCTCGGACATCACCTCGCCGGTGAGGCCTTTCTCGACCTGGGCCACGACCTTCGGCATGTCGGGCCCCGCTGCCTCGACGGTCTGATCGCGGACGACCAGCGTCGAGTTGTAGGGCGGGAACATCCCCTTGTCGTCCTCGAGCAGCACGAGGTCGTCGCGCTCGTTCTGCGGATCGGTCGTGAAAACGATCGACAGGTCGGCCTGGCCCTTCTCGAGCACCTCATGGCGCAGGTTGATGTCGACCGGCACGAACTTCTTGAACTGCAGGTCGTAGACCTGCTGGAGGCCGAGCAAGCAGTCCTGGCGCTGGCGGCACTCCGGTGTGCCGTAGAGCGTCAGGTCCTGGGACTTGCCCTGCAGGTCGCTGATCTTCTCGACGCCGAGATCGGCCGCCTTGTCGGCGGTCAGCCCGACCTCGTTCGAGCTGGTGAACGGCGTCGGTGGCAGCGCGGTCAGGCCCTCCTTGGCAAAGCCCTGCTTTGCCTGCTCGAAGGCGGCCTGCGGATCGGTCGGGATGTCCTCCGAGGCGACGCCGAAGAACGAGCCGAGTGCGGTCCCCGTGTACTCCGGGTAGGCGTCGATCGTCCCGCTCTTGATCGCCTTGAGCGCCGTCTTCTCGTCGCCGAGGTTGAGCTCGGTGGAGATGTCGTAGCCGGCCGCCGCGAGACCCTGGGCGAAGATCTCGCCGAGGATCTTCTGCTCGGTGAAGTTCTTCGAGCCGACGACGATCTTCACATCCTCGTTGGCCGGGTTCGACTCGATCGCCTTGGTCGTGTCCTCGACGGTCGTGATGCTGTCGCCGCTCTCGTTGTCGTCGCCGCAGGCGGCGATCGTCAACGAGAACAGCAGCAAGACGGCCATCAAGCTGCTGAGCAAGAGCTTGCGATTCATGTGGATGCTGCCCTCCGGATTCGTGTTGGCATTCGTCTGCGCCGCGACGGGTTGGACTCGAGCTTGATCCCCTCGGGCGTCGCGGCCCGTTGCACTGCGCTGAGGGAGAGCTCCGTGAGAACGGCCAGCGAGGCTACGACGATCGCCGCCGCGAGGCGGCCCGTGTCGCCGTAGCCGGAGACGTTGATGATCGGGTCGCCGAGCGTGGTGACGCCTGCGAGCGGAGCGATCGTCGCGGTTGCGATGACGTTGACCGCCGACGTCTTGATCCCGCCGAAGATCAGCGGCAGCGCGAGCGGCAGCTCGACCTTGCGGACGATCTCCGGCTCGCTCATCCCCATCCCGCGCGAAGCGTCGACGGTCTCGGGATTGACCTGGGCGACGCCGACGTAGGCATTGGTCAGGATCGGCGGGATCGCTAGCAGGACGAGCGCCAGCGTCAGGTTGGCGAAGCCGACGCCAAGGTAGGCGACGAAGAAGGCGATCAGCGCCAGGCTCGGCACCGCGCGGCCGACGTTCGACGCACTGATCGCGATGAAGCTGAAGCGGCGGATGTGGCCGAGCCAGAGGCCGATCGGGATCGAGATCGCGCTGGCGATCAGCATCGCGACGACCGACAGCTTGACGTGCTCCCAGGTCAGCTCGAGGAACTGCGAGCCGCCGATCTGGGTTCCCTCGCGCGAGGTCTCGCCCTGGAAGATGAACTGGATCGCGTCACCGAACTGGCCGAGGAAGGCAAAGGTGGTGGTCATGCCGTCCGCGCCCGCATCCAGGGGGTGATCGCCCACTGGGCGAGCAGGATCAGCCCGTCTAGCAGTGCCGCCAGCAGGACCGCGAGGCCACCGGCGACGACGACGTTCGACTTAAAGTTGATGTCGGCGAAGATCTGCTCGCCGAGCCCACCGGCGCCCGCGAAGAACGCCAGCGTCGCCAGGCCGACGGTCGTCGTCGTCGCGATCCGCAGCCCGGCCATGATCTCCGGCAGCGCGAGCGGCAGCTCGACGCGCCACAGCAGCTGGCGGTCGGTCAGGCCCATCCCGCGCCCGGCGTCCTTGGTCTCGCTCGGCACGTTGTCGAGCCCGGTCGTGATGTTGCGGAAGATGATCAGCAGCGAGTAGGCGACCAGGGCGACGATCGCCGTCAGGTTGCCGCGGCCGGTCAGCGGCAGCAGCAGGAAGAAGACGGCGATGCTCGGCAGCGTGTAGAGGATCCCCGTCACCTGGGTGATCGGCGCGATCAGCCAGCGGTGGCGGTGCGCGACCAGCGCGAGCGCGAAGGCGATCGCGAAGCCGACCGCGACCGAGGCGAGCGTCAGGAAGACGTGCTGGACGAACGGGTCGACGTAGCGGTCGAGGTTGTCGGCGATCCAGCTCGGACAGAAGCCGTTGTCGGCGATGCAGCTGGCCTTGCCGGTCGAGCGGTCCTGGATCTGCACCTGGGCGAGCAGCTCGAGCACGCGGTCAGGCCTCCCCGAGCAATGCGTCAGCCCCGCTGGGGACGTCCTCGGGATCGGACTGCAGCGCATGGCCGATCACCTCGATCGACAGAACGCCGGCGATCTCGCCGCGCGCGTCGACGACCGGCCCGTACTGCGCCTCGTTCTGCAGCAGGTCCGACAGCGCGTCGCGCAGCACGTCGTCGAGCTCGACGATCGGCTCGGGCCCCGAGCGCAGGGTCTGCTCGACGCGCTCGCCGGCCAGCGCGCGCTCGCTGAGCCAGCCGAGCGGTCTGCCCTCAGCGTCGATCAGCAGCGGGTAGGGGAGGTCGGAGTCGGCGACCTTGGCGCGCGCCTCGGCGACCGGCTCGCCGACGCGCACGAGCCCCGGCCGCCAGAGGTCGATGTCGCGCACGCGCTGCAGCGCCAGCCGCTTCAGGGCCCGATCGGACCCCACGAAGTCCTCGACGAAGGCGTCCGCGGGGGCCATCAGCAGCTCAGCCGGCGAGGCATACTGCGCCAGCTTGCCGCCCTTCTTCATCACCGCGATCCGGTCGCCCATCTTGATCGCCTCGTCGATGTCGTGGGTGACGAAGACGATCGTCTTGCGGATCTCGGCCTGCAGGCGCAGGAACTCGTTCTGCAGCCGCTCGCGGTTGATCGGGTCGATCGCGCCGAACGGCTCGTCCATCAGCAGCACCGGCGGATCGGCCGCGAGCGCGCGCGCGACGACGACGCGCTGGCGCTGGCCACCGGAGAGCTGGGCCGGATAGCGGTCGCGCGTCTCGGCGGGATCGAGCTGGACCAGCGTCAGCAGCTCGTCGACGCGCGCCCGGATGCGGTCCTTCGGCCAGCCCAGCAGCTTCGGCACCGTCGCGATGTTCTGGGCGATCGTCAGGTGCGGGAACAGCCCGATCTGCTGGATCGCGTAGCCGATGTCGCGGCGTAGCTCAGCCGGCTTGCGCTGCTGGACGCTGGCGCCGTCGAGCAGGATGTCGCCGGCGGTGATGTCGATCATCCGGTTGACCATCCGCATCGCCGTCGTCTTGCCGCAGCCGGACGGACCGACAAGGACACAGATGTCGCCGGCCGGGACCTCGAGCGACAGAGAATCGACCGCGGGCTCGTCCTGCCCCGCGTAGCGCTTGGTCACATCCTGGAAGGCGAGGGTCGCGGCTTCCATGGTCCGCGTCCTACCCTAGCCGCCTTCTTTACAACTGACCGTCGGGCGGCGCCTCGCCGGCGACCTGATCGCCCCGTCGCGACGCCCTGATGTTCGCCCCGGCGAGCCGGTCAAGCTCGCGCGTCAGCTCCGCGCGCAGGTCGCGCACCTCGATCTCGCTGATGTCCGGCCGTGGCGGCACGAGCGCCTCGAGCTTCTCGCGCTGGTCTGCCGGCAGCCTTGCCCAGCGCTCCTGAACCGAGCGCGCGACCTGGGCGCCGAGCGTCGTCGCGCCGCGTTCCAGCGCGCGCATGGCGCGTGCGGCGGCGTCCTGCCCGCCGCTCTTCCCACCTGAAGGCATCGCGGGAATGGTCACGTGCGGGGTGGACGGATAGGTTTTCCTGGCCAACGAAGAGGAGGACGCCGCCAGATGAAGGTCATTGGAGCCGGTTTCGGCCGTACCGGGACGATGTCGCTCAAGGGAGCGCTCGAGCAGCTGGGCTTCGGCCCGTCGTTTCACATGATCGATGTCGCTCGCTTCCCGGAGCTGCTGCCGCAGTGGCAGGCCGCCGCCGACGGTCAACCCGCCGACTGGGCCCAGGTCTTCGAGGGCTGGGAGTCGACCGTCGACTGGCCCGCCTGCACCTACTGGGAGCAGATCTGGGAGACCTTCCCGGACGCCAAGGTGCTGCTCAGCGTCCGCGACCCCGAGTCCTGGTACGAGAGCTGCCGCAAGAGCATCCACGCCTCCGCGCAGGCGGCGGCAAAGGGCGAGCTCGAGGGTGGCAGCGTCACCGTCTCGCCCGAGGCGATGAAGATGATCAACGGGATCATCTGGAACGGCACCTTCGACGGCCGCTTCGACGACAAGGAGTTCGCCCTCGACGTCTTCAACCGCCACAACGAGGACGTCAAGAGCAAGGTCCCCGCGGACAAGCTGCTCGTCTACGAGATCAAGCAGGGTTGGGGGCCGCTCTGCGAGTTCCTCGAGGTCCCGGTCCCGGACACCGACATGCCGCACCTCAACGACGCGGCGTCGTTCCGCTCGATGGTCGGGCTGCCGGCGCTCAGCTAGCTGAGCGGTTGCGTCGAGAGGCTCAGACCGTGAGCAGTAGAGCCGCGGCCATGACGATCTCGATCGCGAAATAGGTCCAGACGGGATAGAGGCCGGACGGCCGCTCGCGCACCGCCGCTAGCAGCCGACCGGCCGCCATCCCGAGTGTCGCGACAGCGACCGCGATGACGATTCCGTCCGCGGTCGTCGGTTCGCCGAGTGCGGCTACCGCCAACAGCGCGGCGATCGCGAGCCCGAAGCCGCCGTAGACGGCGCTGACCTCGTTGCGGCCGTCGGGGGTCTCGACCACGACGCCGAACTGCGCCAGGATCTCAGACGGACGGAGGAGCGCCACTAGCCCCATTGCCGCGAATCCGACCGCGACGACGAGGATCGCCACGTCGCTCATGCCGCGCCTCCGATCGGCTCGCGTACGAAGCCTGCGATCAGTTCGGCGAGCTGGTCGGGGTTGTCCTCCATCGAGAACGTATAGGCGTCCTCGACGAACTCGACGCGACCGTTTGGCAGGTCGGCGGCGAGCTTGTGGGCATCGGCGACTGGGAAGACACGGTCGTCGGCGGACCAGGCGATCAGCGCCGGCTTCTCGAAGCGTGGCAGGCGGTCAGCCGCGGCGTTGGTCTGCGCCGTGTCGGCTCCCTTGATGAAGGCGCGCGCGTCGGCGCGCACAGCCGCATCGCGCAGCACGGGCAGGATGTAGGAGTCCTCGGCCGCGCTGTCGATCGGCCGCTTGGTCAGCCAGCCGAAGGCGATCGGCGAGCGGCGCGGTAGACGGAAGCGCATCGGCTGTAGCAGCGCCCACATCAGGCCGGGAACGGCTGCGGCGGGCTTGAAGTAGGAGAAGAGCTTCGGCGGGAAGTTGTCGCGATAGTCGCAAGAGGTCAGCACCAGCCGTCCGATCCGCTCGGGGCGGGTGGTGACGACGATCTGCGACAGGGCTCCGCCACTGTCGTTGCCGACGAGCGTGACGTCGTCGAGGCCGAGCGCATCGATTGCGTCGGCTATCGAGGCGGCGACGTCGGGAACGGCGTTCGGCGTGCCGGGCGCCAGGGGCAGCACGTGCGAGCCCAGCGGAAGATCGAGCACGACGCAACGGAAGTCGGGCGCGAGCCGCTCAACGAGCTTGCGCCAGAGATTGGCGTTCACGAGCAGGCCGTGGACGAAGACGATCGGCGGACCCGAGCCGACATCGTGGTACCTGAGGCGGCCGCTCGGCAGGTCGAGCTGCTTCGCCTCCCCGAGGATCGGCGCTCGCCAGCCTGCGCGCTCTGAGAGATGACTCATAACGACTAACATACAGACTGTTTGTATGTGGTGCCGAGCGGTAGGGTCAAGCCACCGATGGAGGCCAAGACGACCAAGGCGGAGCAGGGCGAGGCGACACGCGCGACGCTGATGCGGGCGGCGCGCGAGCTGTTCACCGAGCACGGCTATGGTGGCGTCGGCACCGAGGAGATCGTCCGCGCCGCCCAGGTCACACGTGGCGCGCTCTACCACCACTTCGCCGACAAGAAGGACCTCTTCCGCGCAGTGCATGAGCAGATCGAGGCCGAAGTGGTCGCGACGGTCGCGGCTCAGATGGCGGACGCTGACGGCGACCCCTATGAGCTGCTGGTGGTCGGCGCGCGCGCCCTGCTCGACGTTTGCACCGACCCGGCAATCACCCGTGTCACGCTCGTCGACGCGCCGTCCGTGCTCGGCTGGGAGGAGTGGCGCGAGATCGACATGCGCCACGGGCTCGGGGTCGTGATCGCCGGCCTCCAGGTCGGCATGGATGCCGGCGTCCTGCGCCGTCAGCCGGTCCGCCCGCTCGCCCACCTATTGCTCGGCGCGATGGGCGAGGCTGGCATGGTGATCGCCAACGCCACGAACGCGGAGACCGCGCGCGCCGAGGTTGAGCCGGCCCTGATCGGTCTACTCGAAGGCTTACGCGCCGCGAGCTAGACGGTCAGAACCACTTTGCCGAGCTTGCCGCCCGCGCTGAACCGCTCGTAGGCGGCCTCGGCATCCGCAAGCGGGAAGGTCGCCGCGACCGGGACGGTCAGCGCGCCCGAGTCGAACAGCGGAAGGACCTCTGCCTCGACGCGCCGCATCGCGATCGCCTTCTGCTCGAGCGGCCGCGCGCGCAGCGTCGAGCCGCCGATCGTCGCGCGCTTGCCCATCACCGCGAGCAGGTTGACATCGGCCTTGAAGCCGGCGCCGACGCCGATCACGACGATCCGGCCGCCGGTCTCGAGCGCCTTCAGGTTGCCGGCCATATTCGGCGCGCCGATCAGCTCCAGCACCACGTCGAATGGGCCATGTTCCTCGAACCCGTCGGGCGCGATCGCCTCCGCGCCGAGCTTTGCGACCTCTGGCCGCAGTGCCTCGTTGCGAACGGTCGCCGTGACCCGTGCGCCGGCCGCGCGGCCGAGCTGGATCGCGGCCGTTCCGACGCCGCCGGCGCCACCGTGCACGAGCAGTCGCTCGCCGGGACGCAGGCCAGCCTGTCCGAAGATTGCGTCGTGGGCGGTGACGAAGACCTCGGCGAGTCCGCCGGCTTGCGGCCAATCGATCGCGTCCGGGACCGGCATCGCCGCGCGCTCGTGCAGCACGGCCAACTCCGCCTGACCGCCGCCGCCGACGACCGCCATCACGCGGTCGCCGATCGCGAAGCGCTCGGCGACAGCGCCACGCTCGACGACTTCGCCGGCCAGCTCGAGGCCGGGAATGTCCGCTGGAGCACCCGGCGGCGCGGGGTAGGCGCCCTTGCGTTGCAGGATGTCGGCGCCGTTGATGCCGGCCGCGCGCACCGCCACCAAGACCTCTCCGGGCCCGGGTTTGGGATCTGGCCGGTCGGCCACCACGAGGGCGCCATCGGCGATCGTGACTGCTCGCATGGGCCGGGAGACTACCCCGCGACAAGCGGGACCGAATCAGCCCAAACGCGCAACTCGGCTTGGCCGCTCGGTATAACTCAGGCGATGTCAAGGGCGAGCATGAGGCGCGGCGCATCCCACCGGCGCCGCCGAGAGCACCCGCTGGGCAACGAGTCCGAGGGTGGCTCGCCGCGTTTCGCGGCGCGTATCGACCAGCTCGCCACGGCCAACCCGACCGCCTCCTACAGCCAGGACGAGATGCTCGACCTGCTCGGGCTGCGCGGCAACGAGTTCGCCGAGCACATCTTCAACGTCTGTGGTGTCCAGAACCGCCAGTTCGCGATCACCCCGGAGCTGTTGTCGAGCAGGCTCCAGTCGCGTGTCGAGTACTCCGAGGATCACCTGCTCGCGATGGCGCTCGAGGCGGTCGGCAAGCTCGACTGCGATCCCGGCGACATCTCCACGGTCGTCACCGCCAACTACTACTCGCTCGGTGGACCGACGCTCGCCCACAAGCTCGTCAATGAGCTCGGCCTCGACCCGTCGACCGATAAGTACCACGTGCTCGGCGTCGGTTGTGCGAGCGCCGTGCCGCTGTTCAAGCTAGCGTCGCAGGCGCTGCTCGAGAAGCCCGAGTCGCGCGCCTTAGTCGTCGGCGCCGAGAGCATCACCGGCTTCCTGACGACCGTCGGCCCCGACGACGAGAAGACGAAGATCGTCGGCTCGTCGCTGTTCGGCGACGGTTGCGCGGCCGCGGTCCTAACCCGTGACGCCGCCTCCGCCGGCCCCGCGCTGCTGGCGTCCAAGGTTCACCAGGTCGAGGACACGCTCGGCTCGGTCCAGTTCCGCGTCAGCGCCGACGACAGCTACATGCACATGGGGCGTGAGCTGCCCACGATCGCGCGTGAGGGCGTCGGCAAGCTCGTCGACGACTTCCTCGCCGAGCGCGGGCTGACTCGCGACCGGATCGAGCACTGGATGATCCACCCCGGTGGGCGCGGGATCATCGAGGGCGTCGAGGAGGGCCTTGGCCTCAGCCGCGACGACGTCCAGGTCAGCTACGACACGCTCGCCAACCACGGCAATATGGGCACCCCGTCGAGCTTCTACGTGCTCAAGGGCGTCGCCGAGCGCAACGAGCCCAACCCGGGCGAGCTCGGGCTGATGCTCACCATCGGCCCCGGGGTTACTGTGGGCCTAATGCTCCTGCGCTGGTAGACGGGGCGCGGCCGGAGCCGCGCCCCACCACCTCTACGTCTGACTAGCTCAGGCGCTCCACAATCATCGCCTCGCCCTGACCACCGGCGACGCACATCGTCTCGAGGCCGATCGTCTTGTCGTCGGACTCGAGGCCGTTGATCAGCGTGGTCATGATGCGCACGCCGGTCTGGCCGAACGGGTGGCCGAGCGCGATCGCGCCGCCGTGCGGGTTCATCTTGTCGAGCGAGATGCCGCACTCGTCCATGATCGGAATCACCTGGGCGGCGAACGCCTCGTTGAGCTCGACGGTGTCGACGTCGGCGATCGTCATGCCGGCGCGGTCGAGCGCCTTCTTGATCGCGCCGATCGGGGCCACCCCCATGTACTCGGGCTCGTTGCCGGCCGTCGCGGCCGTGATGATCCGCGCACGCGGGGTCAGGCCGAGCGCCTTCGCCTTCTCGTCGGACATGATCAGCGCGGCGGCCGCGCCGTCGTTGAGCGGGCACGAGTTCCCGGCGGTCACGCCGCCGCCGCCGAACGCCTCGGGCAGCTCGGCGAGCTTCTCGAGCGTCGACGAGGCGCGCGGGCCGTCGTCCTTGGAGACGACGGTGCCGTCGGCCAGTGTGACCGGGACGATCTCGCGGTCGAAGAAGCCGCTCTCCTGCGACTGCACGGCCAGCTCCTGCGAGCGCTGGGCGTACTCGTCCATCGCCTCGCGCGTCACGCCGTACTTGTTGGCGACGTTGACGGCCGTCTCGCCCATCGCGATGTAGACGTCGGGCTGGCCGGGCTCCTTGCCCTGGAGGAACTCGCTCTTGTCGGCGTCGCCGGCGACCTCGTTGCGCTCGTTGTACTGCGAGACGAACTCGACGCCGGCGGCGATGTAGACGTCACCCTGGCCGGCCTTGACGTTGTTGGCCGCGTAGCGGATCGCGTCGAGACCGGATGCGCAGTAGCGCGAGACGGTCACGCCGTTGACGGTCTGCGGCAGCTTCTCCGACAGCAGCGCGACGATCCGGCCGATGTTGAAGGCCTGCTTGCCCTGCGGGAAGCCACAACCGGTGATGACCTCCTCGACGAGCGCCGGGTCGAGGCCCGGGTTGCGCTCGAGGAGCTGATCGACGGTGAATGCGGCGGTGTCGTCCGGCCGCAGCGAGGCCAGTGATCCCTTGAAAGCGCGTCCGATCGGGGTGCGGACGGCGTCGACGATGACTGCTTCAGGCATTGCGGGGCGTCTCCCTTGTGTGGGTTCTTGAAAGAAACTCTACGAGGACTACTTCGGCGGCATTCGGAGCGCGCCGTCGAGGCGGATCGTCTCGCCGTTGAGCATCCGGTTCTCGGCGATCGAGACGGCGAGCTGGGCGTACTCCGCGGGGAAGCCGAGCCGCTGTGGGAACGGCACGCCGGCGCCGAGCGCGAGGCGCGCCTCCTCCGGCAGCGCGGCCAGTAGCGGCGTGTCGAACAGGCCCGGGGCGATCGTGCAGACGCGGATGCCACGGCCCGACAGGTCGCGCGCGGCAGGCAGCGTCATGCCGGCGATCCCGGCCTTCGATGCCGAGTAGGAGATCTGGCCGATCTGACCGTCGAAGGCGGCGACTGATGCGGTCATCACGATCGCGCCGCGCTCGCCGTCCTCGCCGGGCTCGTTGTCGTTCATCGCCGCGGCCGTGAGGCGCAGCACGTTGAACATCCCGATCAGGTTGACGCGGATGACGGTCTCGAACGGCAGCAGCTGGTGGGCGCCGCGCTTGGAGACCGTCTTCTCGGCCCAGCCGACGCCGGCGCAGCCGACCGCGAGGCGCAGCTCGCCGAACGCGTCGACGGCGGTGGTCACCGCGGCCTGGGTCTCCTCCTCGGAGGTGACGTCGCAGTGGACGGCGATCGCCGCATCGCCCAGCTCGGCCGCGAGCGCGCTCGCTTTGTCGTCATTGACGTCGGCGATCGCGACGCGGGCGCCGCGCTGCACCAGCGCGCGGGTGGTGGCCTCGCCGAGCCCGGAGGCTCCGCCCGACACGAATGCTCCGATTCCCTGGATGTCCATGGGGCGGCACTCTACGGGAGTGACTGATTGGCCAGTCAGCCAGTCAGTGATGCGACTGCGAGACCGAACAGGCCACCGTCGTCGGTGTGGAAGTCGTCGAGTCGCATTCCTGCGGCACGCAGCTCGCGGTCGACGGCGTCGCGGGTGAACTTGGCGCTGATCTCGGTGCGCAGCTCCTCGCCGTCCTCGAACGTGATCTCGAGCTCCGCGCCCTCGATCCGCACCGTCTGTGCGCCCTTCGCACGCAGCCGCATCTCGATCCACGAGTTCGCCTCGTCGAAGAAGGCAACGTGCTCGAATGCCGCCGGGTCGAAGTCGGCGTCGAGGCTCTCGTTGAGCACGCGCAGCACGTTGCGGTTGAACTCGGCGGTGACACCGGCGCTGTCGTTGTAGGCGGCCTCGAGCACGGCGCGGTCCTTGACCAGGTCGGTGCCGATCAGCAGCCGGTCGTCGCTCGTCATCAATCCGGCGACGCGCGCGAGGAACTCCGCCCGCTCGTCCGGATAGAGGTTTCCGATCGTCCCGCCGAGGAAGGCGAACAGCCGGCCGCTGCCCTCGGGGATGCGGTCGAGGTCGCGGCCGCTACCGAAGTCCCCTACGAGGCCGTGCACCGTAAGGCCCGGATAGAGCTCGGTCAGCTCCTCGGCGCACGCTTCGACGACCGATGGGTCGACGTCGAACGGCACATAGCGGCGCAGCGTGCCCGCGCCGGCCATCGCGTAGAGCAGGGCGCGGGTCTTCGAGGCGGTGCCGGAACCCAGCTCGACTAGCTCGCCGGCACCGGTCTCGGCGACGATCTCCGGCGCGCGGCGGTTGAGGATCTCGCGCTCGCAGCGCGTCGGGTAGTACTCGGGCAGCGTCGTGATCGTGTCGAACAGCTGCGAGCCGCGCTCGTCGTAGAAGTACTTCGGCGGTAGCTCCTTGAGCTCGCGGCTGAGACCATCGCGAACCTCCTCGGCCAGCGAGCGGGGCGCGTCATCGGGCTCGCAGCGCTCGATCGTGATCTCCACGGTCATCCCTCCCCTCGCTGTCGTAGGCGCAGCGGAAGCCGCAGAAGATCTGGCGCCGCTGTGGGTGGGCCCAGTTGCGGAAGGTCGCGCGCGCGACGCTCGGTCGCGTCGCCCACGACGCCCCGCGCAACACTCGATACCCACTGTCGAAGAAGACCTCCGAGTACTCCGGGTACGGGAACGCCCGGAATCCTGGGTAGCCGCTGAGCTCGCTCGCCGTCCACTCCCAGCAGTCGCCCACGAATGGCCCGGCGGGCCCTGGCCCGAAGTCGAGCTGGTCGAGGTTGCCGCTGCGGGTGCCGTCGATCAGCGTCGCGGCTTTCTCCCACTCGAACTCGGTCGGTAGCCGCCCACCGGCCCAGCGGGCGTAGGCCTCCGCCTCGAAGCAGCTGACGTGCATCGCCGGTCGGTCGTCGATGCGTGTCTCGGTGCGGTCGAACCGTCGCTCGCGCCCGTCCGCCGTCCAGTAGAGCGGGCGTTCGGCGTTCTCGGTCTCGCGCCAAGCCCAGCCGGACGCGGTCCACAGTTCGCGCCGCGCATAGCCGCCGTCAGTCACGAAGGCTTCGTACTCGCGGTTGGTGACCGGGGCTGGATCAATCGCGAAAGCCGCGAGCTCGATGCGATGTCGCGGACGCTCGTTGTCATAGGCGAAGCCCTTGCCTGCGTCGCCGATCTCGACGGCTCCACCGTCGATGCGCATCTGCTTGTGTCGGCTCACAACCGCGCCGTCGTCAGGCGCCCGCAGGTCGCCCAGTGCGGCTGGTCGTCGGGCGCCGTGGACTGCCTCCGGGTGAAAGACGTCCGGCGCGGCGAGCTGGAGCGTCTGCAGCATCGTCTCGTTGTGCTGGTGCTCGTGCTGGATCAGCAGGTCCCAGACGAAGCCGTTGGCGTTGAGCCGGTCGGAGTCCGGGGTGAGGTCCGCGCCGGCGAGCACGGTGAGCGCTCGCTGGCGCACCGCCTCCATGTACTCGAGCGCGTCGTCGCGGCGCAGGTAGGGGATGTCGCCGCGCTCGGCACGCGGCGTCTCGCTGGCGTCGTAGACCGCCATCAGGTCCGGTCGCAGCGGCTCCAGGTCGCCGGCGCGCACGCACAGCCAGAGATCCTCGAACGCCGCGATGTGGCCGAGGTCCCAGACCAGCGGCGACATCAGCGGCGAGTGCACACGGTCGAGGTCGTCCTGAGAGACAGGC
This sequence comes from uncultured Actinomycetes bacterium, assembly GCA_946481495.1. Next base: position 3,690 of record CAMLNW010000026.1, on the reverse strand, counting down.
GCGACAAGCGCCAGCGTCCGCTCGCGCGCCTCGGCAAGCGCCTCGGCGTAACCCTCCCGGAGAACGGGCTCGGCCCCTCCACGGGGCTTTGTGTTCGTGTCGGTCGAGGCCACGCGCCGGGGATCCCTCGAAGAGGCAACGCAAGCCTAGCCGCCGTGGATCAGTTACTTGTGAAACCGCTTCACGACTAGTTTTCCGTAGGGTCCGCCGCCATGAGCAACTCCTCTCCAACGCCGAAGCCGGACCGAAACCTCGCGCTCGAGCTGGTGCGCACAACCGAGTACGCCGCGATCGCGGCGTCGCGTTGGACCGGTCGTGGTCAGAAGGAGAAGGCCGACGGCGCTGCGGTCGACGCGATGCGGCTACTGCTCGACACCGTCCGGATGGACGGCACCGTCGTGATCGGCGAGGGCGAGAAGGACGAGGCGCCGATGCTCTACAACGGCGAGGAGGTCGGCGACGGCTCCCCGCCCGAGGTCGACATCGCCGTCGACCCGCTCGAGGGCACCGAGCTCTGCGCGATGGGCCTGCCGAGTTCACTCGCGGTGATCGCGCTCGCCGAGCGCGGCACGATGTTCGACCCGGGGCCGTGCGTCTACATGGAGAAGATGGCGACCTCGCGCGAGCTCGCGCACCTGCTCGACCTCGACCGCCCGCTCGGCGAGACGCTCGCGGCGATCGCCAAGGAGAAGGGCACGCCGATCGGCGACGTGATGGTGATCATGCTCGACCGGTCGCGCCACGAGGAGGCCGTGCGCGAGATCCGCGAGGCTGGCGCCCGCATCCGCTTCATCCCGCACGGCGACGTCTCGGCGGCGCTGACCGCGGTCATCGAGGGATCGCCGGTCGATCTGCTCTGGGGAATCGGCGGTACGCCCGAGGGCGTCCTGTCCGCCGCGGCGATCAAGTGCATCGGCGGCAAGATCGTCGGCCGCCTCTGGCCGCGCGATGACAGCGAGCGCCAAGCCGCGATCGACGCCGGCTACGACCTCTCCGAGGTGCTCGACACCGACCGGCTGGTCGCCGGCGACGACGTCTTCTTCTCGGCCACCGGCGTGACCGACGGCGACATGCTTCAGGGCGTTCGCTTCACGGCCGCGGGCGCGACCACCGAGTCGCTGGTCATGCGCTCCCGCTCCGGGACCGTGCGCCGCATCAGCGCGACGCACGACCGCCCGAAGCTGCGTCAGCTCATGGGCTCACGCGTCGACTGATGATCGTCGATCGGCTGCGCCAGCGCGCCGACCTTGCTCTCGGCGAGGTCGAGCCGCGCCAGGCTGCGTAGGAAGCCGTGCGTGACGATCACGTGGATCTTCAGTTGCGTGAAGCCGTAGAGGTGGCGGCCGATCCGCGCGAACCAGCCCCAGCCGGCGATCGTCGGATAGAAGTTCGCGACCTCTGAGGTGACGCGACCGGTGATCTCCTCGTCGCCGCGCTCGGCCGCCGGTGGGCGCTCGACGGAGATCCGCAGGTAACCGCGGCTGCGCCCGGCCGGGGCAACCAGTAGCCCACGGTCGATCCGCCAGGTGACTGCGCCGCGATCGCCATCGGCCTCGTATTCCGGGACGTGGAAGCGCAGCAGCACGAACGGTCGCGTCAGCAGAACGATCTCGCGCGCGTCGTCCGAGTAGAGCACTCGCAGCAAGCCGAGCGAGACGCGCGTCAGGAAGCGCCAGTAGGTGCTCGCTAGGCGCTCCAGGTAGGCCGGGCTCCAGATCCGGTTGAGCTCCGCGCGCGGCAGCGTGACGTCGGCCACCTGCCGGCTAGTGACGCTGCCGTCGGGTGTCGCCGGCGCCTGCTGCTCGCGCACGATCGTCACCCGCGCGCGCGCCTGACGGCGGTGGCGGATCAGCCGCCTCGGGTCGCGTCGCCTCATGCCGCCCCCAAGATACTCGGCGTCAAAGCTGCGCAAAGTCGCCTCGCGAGAGGCATTTCCGCCGAACTTGGGCTTACAGTGGCTGCAGGCCTTTTCGAAGGAAGCTGTTCCGTGCCCGACCACAACGATCTCCGCCGCACATCCCCACTCCGTGGACCGCTCGCGCGGCTGGACCGCGAGCGCGACGAGCTGGCCAAGGCCTGGCTGGTACGGCTGATCGAGCGCGCGTCGCTCGACGAGATCAAGGGCCTGCCGACCGATCGGCTGGCCGACGAGCTGCCAGAGCTGATCGGCGACGTGCTGACGCTCACCTCCGAGTCGGGGCGCGATCCCGAGCTGCTTCCCCCCGGCGCCCGCGAGCGTGCGACGCGGATCGCCGACCTGCGCGGCGCACGCGACAACGTCGCCGCGGAGTTGCTGCGCGACCTGACGGCGATCCAGGTGGCAATCCTCGGCAGCCTCGCCAAGGATCCCGAGGGCCTCGAGCTCGAGGGCTACGCCGACCTGGCGCTGCGGCTCGCCGAGGCGATCGGCGTCCTGCAGTCGGTCGCCGTCGAGGGTCTCGTCGAGCGGCAGGTCAACGAGCTCGAGTCGCTGGCCAACAGCGATCCGTTGACCGGCCTCTCGAACCGGCGCTATCTCCAAGATCAGCTGCGTCAGGCGCTCGGCATCTACAAGCGCTATGAGACGCCGTTCGCGCTGCTGATCCTCGACGTCGACGGCCTCAAGCGGGTCAACGACTCGAAGGGCCATCAAGCAGGCGATCGCGCGCTGGTCCAGGTGGCCACGGCGATGCGCCGCACGCTGCGTACGACCGACACGGCCGCACGGATCGGCGGCGATGAGTTCTGCGTGCTCGCGACCAACCAGAACGCCACGGCCGCCGAGCCGCTCGCTCAGCGCATCGTCGAGGCGGTCGACGCCGAGACCGGCAGCGATTCGCCGATCGGCATCTCGATCGGCGTCGTCTCCTGTCCGGAGCACGGTGACGACACCGACGCCCTGCTCGAGATGGCCGACCAGGCGATGTATCGCGCCAAGGCGGGCGGCCTCAAGGTCGCGCTCGGGGACCCTGAGAGCCCCGAGCTGATCAAAGTCGAGAAGACGAAGTAACCGCACCAGCCTGGCGGAGTAGTAGCTGGCCTCGCCGGCGATTTGACTGTGCTCAAAGCGCCGCTATGCTTGCGAGCGTCTGTTTGAATGGCCCCGGCACGCCCTGGGGCCCACCACAAGGGTGTTGATACTGCATGTCGGTAGGGGAACTGCAAGAGCTCGAAGAGGTAAAGCTGCTGCTCACGAAGGGGCGGCAGATCGGCGTCCTGACGTATGCCGAGGTGGCCACCGCGCTGGCGGAGGTCGACCTCGACGAGGGTGACATCGAGGACCTCCACGGCTTCATCGAGAAGTCGGAGATCGAGCTGGTCGAGGAGATCGACCCCGCTCTGGCAGCTGCCCAGCAGGTCGAGCGCGCGCCCGACAAGCGCGGCCGTCGCAAGAAGGCGACGATCGACCTCAAGCCGGACATGACGACGGACAGCCTCCAGCTGTTCCTCAAGGACATCGGCAAGGTCCGCCTGCTGACCGCTCAGGAGGAGGTCGACCTCGCCAAGCGGATCGAGCGCGGCGACCTCGACGCGAAGCAGAAGATGGTCGAGTCGAACCTCCGCCTCGTCGTCTCGATCGCCAAGAACTACCGCAACCAGGGCCTGCCGTTCCTCGACCTGATCCAGGAGGGAACGCTTGGCCTGGTCCGCGCGGCCGAGAAGTTCGACTACCGCAAGGGCTTCAAGTTCTCGACCTACGCGACCTGGTGG
>CAMLNW010000025.1 GCA_946481495.1 uncultured Actinomycetes bacterium | reverse complement strand
GACGACGGGGCCGGGCAGGAAGCGGCGCAGCTGCGCGTAGGTGGCGCCGAACGCGACACCGTTGGCGACATGCAGCGCCAGACCGGCGGCCGGCCACTCATCGCCCTTCACCACGGCCTTGCCGAGCAGCTCGACGTCGTCGTAGCCGCTGCCGAAGGCGCGTTTGTCGAGCGGTTGCTGCACCGCCCAGAGCGCCGCGGCGATGCCACCAGCCAGTCCGCCGTTGATGCTGCGACGCAATCCCACGCACCTGAGCGTAACGGTGACCGCCCGCCCGGGTAGCTCAGGTATGCCGGCGACCCGTTCCAAGCGCGCTTCGGCGCCGCCGGCCGAGCCGAGGCCGGGCGAGGACGAGTATCTCTCCCCGCATCACCGCCGGACCCGCGAGCACGGTGTCAACCGGCCCTTCTACTGGCTGGTCCGCTGCTTCCTCCAGCCGGCGATCCACATCTACTTCCGCTTGCGCCGTACCGGCCACAAGCACATCCCCAAGGGCCCTGTGATCCTCGCCGCCAACCACCGCAGCTTCCTCGACCCGTTCATCGTCGGGACCTGCCTGTTCCGGCCGGTCTACTTCGTCGCCAAGAAGGAGCTGTTCGACAAGCGCTGGCAGGGCTGGCTGCTGAATCGGCTTGGCGCCTTCCCCGTCAAGCGCGGCCAGTCGGACGAGGAGATGATGCAGACGGCGTTGACGCTGCTCGCGCGCGGCGAGGCCGTCGTGATCTTCCCCGAGGGCACGCGCCACCGCGAGGGTCCGCTGCACGAGCCGCGGCGCGGCGTCGGAAGGCTCGCACTCGAGAGCGGTGCGCCAGTCGTGCCGATCGCGATCACCGGCACCGAGAAGGCGCGGCGCGGTTGGCGGATCCGGCCGGTGAAGGTGAGCATTCGCTGCGGCCGTCCGCTGCGCTACCCGCGGGTCGACGAGCCCTCGCCCGAATTGGCCAGGGAGGTAACCGCTCGGATCTGGCCGTGTGTCGAGCTGCAGTGGGCGTGGCTGGGCGGGCCGTTGCCCGACCGCGGTCGTGAGAAGCCGCGCGATCCTGGGAAGAAACCCAAGGACGCCGAGCGGAGCGCCGCCTGATGGAGCTCACGATGCCCCGAGTAGGCTCCACGGTACGTGGGCGAGGTCGTCGACAAGCGCAGGCTCGACGCGGATTTCACCGAGCTCTACCGCGCGCATCTGCGCGACGTCTACAGCTATGCCTACTACCGCGTGGGGGACCACCACGACGCGGAGGACCTGACCGAGCAGACCTTCCTGCAGGCATACCGTCACTTCGAGCGTGCGCAGCGGGAGTCCGACGGTCGGCCGCTGCGGCCGTGGCTGATCCGGATCGCACACAACCTTGCCGCGAACTACTACCGCGACCGCTCGCGCAAGCCGCAGACGCATCTCGAGGACGCCGCAATCCTCTCGGCGCCGCACGGGACCGAGGAGCTGGTCGAGGGCCGGCAGGAGCTGCAGCACGTCCTGGAGGGCGTCGCGGAGCTGCCGGACGACCGCCGCGAGGCGCTGATCATGCGCTTCGCGCTCGGCATGGACAACCGCGAGATCGCGCGAGCGTTGGACCGCACCGAGGGTGCGACCAAGGTGTTGATCCACCGTGCGATCAAGCAGTTGGAGAAGGGTCTCGAGGAACGAGCCGCGGGAGTGAGGGCCGATGAGCGCTGAGTACAGCGACGTCGAGGCGCTGCTGCGCTCGGCGCTGGTGCCGATCGAGCCGTCCGAGCGGATGACCGATCGGCTCGAGCGCAGCCTTACCGACATCACCGACATCGCCGTAGAGGAGCTCGCCGACTGGGAGCTGAGCGCGATGCGCGACCCGCGCAACTGGGGCCGCCCGGCCGCCGCGCTGGTCGTCGGTGGCGTCGCCGCCGGCGGGCTGGTGCTCGTGCGTGCGCGCCAGGCGCGCCGCCGCGACGGAGCGAGCGTGCGCGCATTGGAGCGCAGCCTCCGCCAGGTCGCCGGCGACATCCAGAAGCGCCTCGACATATGAGGTCGGGGGCTCGCGCCCCCGCGCCCCCACTGGTGCCTGGCCGGTCGAGGCGACCGTCCTACTAGGCTCCCGCGGCGTGGCTACCTGTTACCGCCATCCGGACCGCGAGACGGGCGTCTCCTGCTCGAACTGCGACCGTCCGATCTGCCCTGACTGCATGACGGTTACGCCGGTCGGGATGCGTTGCCCCGATTGCGCGCGCGACAGGACGAAGACACGCACCGCGGCATCGGTCGGCGTCGGTGAGGAGCCGGTGCTGACCTACATCCTGATCGGCATCAACGTGGCTGTGGCACTCGGCGGCTTTCTTAGCGGCGCGAACACCACTGGCGGTGGCACCGGCGGCTCGTCGCTGGTCAACGACGGAGCGGTGTCCCGTTTCTACATCGACCAGGGCGAGTACTGGCGGCTGGTGACGTCCGGCTTCCTGCACAGCGGCTTCTTCCACCTGCTGTTCAACATGTTCGCGCTCTACATCCTCGGCGGGATGCTGGAGCCGGCGATCGGGCGGCTGAAGTTCGGCGTCGTCTACTTCGTGTCGCTACTGGCGGGCGCGTTCGGCGCCCTGCTGCTCAGTCCGGATGCACTGACCGTCGGCGCGTCCGGCGCGATCTTCGGCTTGATGGGCGCCGCGGTGATCGTGATGCGCGACCGCGGGATCAACCCGATGGAGAGCGGGATCGGGCTGTGGATCGGCCTCAACCTGCTGATCACCTTCACGATTCCGGGGATCTCGATCGGCGGCCACATCGGCGGCCTGGTCGGCGGCCTGCTGGTCGCGCTGCTCTTCACCGAGGTCGCCAGTCGCCTGCGACCGTCGGACAGCCTGCTGACGCTGGTGGCAGCGGCGATCGGCGTGATCGCGATCGCTGGAGCGATCCTCATCTCCGAGGGCGCCTCCTCCGGCTTCGCCTAGCTAGAGGACCTCTGTCCAGCGTCCCGCCGGCGGTGCGGCGACGCGATCGGGGTGGAGGATGTGGGCGAGCAGCTCGATGCCGTCGACCAACCGCGGCCCTGGGCGAGAGAAGTAGGACGACGCGTCGACGGCGACGACGCGCGTGTCGAGGGCGGCCAGTTGCTCGCGCTCGGTTAGCGTCTCCTCGGCCGCGCGCTCGGTCGCGTAGCCGCATGGCATCGAGACGACGACCTCGGGCCGGGCCTGCTCGATCTCGGTCCACGCCGCCGTGCGCGACTTCGCTCCGGTGACGCCGAGGACGTCGATACCGCCCGCGAGCTCGATCATCGTCGGAACCCAGTGGCCGCCGAGGAACAATGGGTCGAGCCACTCGATCGCCGCGACGCGCGGGCGCGGCGCACCGCCTACCGCCGTCCGGACGGCTTTGATGCGGCGCTCGGAGTCGGCCAGCAGCGCGGCGCCGGCTTCCCCGGCGCCAGCCGCCTCGGCGAGCCGCGGTATGTCGGCCAGCACATCGGCGAGCGTTGACGGATCAAGCGAGATGACTTGGGGTCGTGTCGGTAGGCGGCCCGCTGCCGCGATCACGTCGTCGAACGAGACGGCGCAGACTTCGCAGACCGCCTGGGTGACGATCAGATCGACGTCCAGCTCCGCGAGCTGCGGCTCGTCTAGCTCGTAGAGCGCGCGGCCGGCGTTCGTTCGCTCGCGCACCGCGGTGTCGATCGCCGCCGCCGACAGACCCTCCGGGATCACGCTGCGCGTCAGATGTGGGCGATCGGCTGCCTGCTGGGGATAATCGCACTCATGGGTGACCGCGACGACGCTGTCGCCGAGGCCGAGCGCGAACAGCAGCTCGGTCGACGATGGAACCAACGAGGCGATCCGCATGGAGGAGCAAAGATGGCACTTCTGGAGCGCGATGAGGTAGAGCAGCGACTGGCCGAGCTCGACGGATGGGACCTCGAGGGCCACGCGATCGTCAAGCAGTTCAAGCGCGGCGACTTCTCGGGGGCGGTCGCCTTCGTCAACGCGATCGAGCCGGTCGCGAACGAGATGAACCACCATCCCGACGTCTCGATCTCATGGGAGACGGTCACGGTGATGATCACGACCCACTCCGACGGCGGGCTGACGGCTGCCGACTTCGAGCTCGCGGCGCGGATCGACGCGCTCGCCTAGGGCCGCCCCGGCTGCTACGTTGCGGCCTCACCGGATGAACGATGACCCCCCTCGAAGTAGGACCGCCCTGACGGGCCTACCAGCCCGCGAGGGCCCATCGTGACCGAGCTACTGCTCCTGGTCGGTGTGGCTGTGCTCGTCGCGGCCAACGGCTTCTTCGTCGCGGCGGAGTTCGCGCTTGTGCGCGCCCGCGACTCGAAGGTCGACCAGATGATCGAGGACGGGCTGCGCGGCGCCGCGCTCGCGCGCGTCCAGATCGATCGGATCGACGAGTACCTCTCGGCCTGTCAGCTCGGCATCACGATGGCCTCGATCGGCATCGGCTTCCTCGGCGAGCCGGCGATCGCGAGCCTGCTCGAGGAGCCGCTCGGCAACGTCATGAGCCACGGCGTCGCGGTGTTCATCGCCTTCACGATCTCCTACCTGATCGTCACCGCCGCCCACATCACGGTCGGTGAGCAGGTTCCGAAGATCTATGCGATCACCCATCCGGAGCTGATCGCGCGTCGCGCGTCGCGGCTGCTGGGTGCGTTCCGGACTGTCTTCAAGCCGCTGATCTGGGTGCTCAACACGGCGTCGAACGCGATGCTGCGCTGGGTCGGTGTCGACGCCAAGGCCGACTTCGAGGACGACCTGTCGAACGCCGAGGATCTCAAGCTGCTGATCGTCCGCAGTGCCAGCGGCGGCAAGATCGACCCCGGCGAGGCGGGCATGCTCTCCGGTGTCTTCCACCTCCACGAGCAGGAGGCACGCCAGGTGATGACGCCGATCCCGGCCGTCGTCACCGTCGACATCTCCGAGACCGCCGAACAGGCGCTACGCCGCTGCGTCGACTCCGGCCACACGCGGCTGGTGGTCACCGAGGACGGCAACACCGACCGCGTGCGCGGGATCATCCACAACAACTCGCTCGCGCGACGGGTGCTCAACGAGGGCCCCGACGCCTCGATCGAGGACAGCGTCAAGGACGCGCTGATTGTCCCGGAGACGAAGTCGCTCGACGACCTGCTTGCCGACCTCCAGCGTGAGCGGGCGTCGCTCGCGGTCGTCATCGACGAGTATGGCCGCACGACGGGCATCGTCTCGATCGAGGACATCGTCGAGGAGGTCGTGGGGGAGATCGCCGACGAGACCGACCCGGCGGTCGCCGGCATCCGTCAGCTCGCCAACGGCGACTGGTGGGTTCGCGGCCACGTGCCGATCACCGATCTCGCCGACTACGGCCTCGAGCTGCCGGTCGACACCGACGCCTACAACTCGGTCGGCGGCTACGTCTTCGCCGAGCTGGGACGGCTGCCGAAGCGCGGCGACATGGTCCGCGCCAACGGCTACTCGCTGCGCGTCGAGTCGGTGCGCGAGAACCGCATCGACGCGGTCAGGATCCGCGACCACGGCAGCGACCTGCCGCCGGTCGAGGCCGAGCCGCGTGAGTCGACCGAGGGCGCGTAGCCGCGCCTCGCCGGTAACTCAGTACTCGTAGAAGCCCGAGCCCGACTTGCGTCCCAGCTGGCCGTTGGCCACCAGTTGCCGGACACCGTCCGGCACTTCGGCGTCGATCGACTCGCCGATCGCGACCGCGACGTCGAGCCCGACGAAGTCGAGCAGCGCGAGCGGGCCCATCGGGTGGCCGGCGCCGAGCTTCATGCAGGCGTCGACCGCCTCGGGCTCGAGACCTTGGCGCTCCATCAGCCGGACGGCGTCGAAGAGGTAGGGGAAGAGCAGGCGGTTGACGACGAAGCCGGGCGCGTCGGCGACCTCGACCGCCGTCTTGCCGAGCGCGTCGCAGAGGTCGTGCAGGCGGGCGCGGGTCGCGGCGGTCGCTTCGGCCGCGAATGCCAGCTCGACGAGCTTCATCTTGTCGACCGGGTTGAAGACGTGGAGGGCGCCGAAGCGGTCGGGGCGGCCGCTGGCGGCGGCGAGCTCGGCGACCGGCAGGGAGGAGGTGGTGGAGGCGATCAGCGCCTCGGGCGGAAGCAGGCCGCCGATCCGGCCGAGCAGCTCGGCCTTGGCGGGCTGGTCCTCGGCGATCGCCTCGACGACGACCGCGCAGCCCGCGAGGTCGTCGAGCTCGGTCGTCACCTCGCTGCGCGATCCGAGTTCCTCGGCTGCTCGCGCTGCCGATTCGTCACTGCGCGCCCAGAGCAGCGTGGGCAGTGCCGGGATGCGGCTCCTGGCGGCTTTGGCAAGCCCACAGGCGATTGCACCGCTGCCGGCGATGCCCAGCAGCTCGCTACTCGCGTCGCTGGCCATAGAGGGACCTCAGGCTAGTCGAAAACCACTCGGACGAGCCTTGGTTGACTGGTCAGTCAATCGAGTACCCTTGTCCCAGAAGGCGCGCGCAGAGAGGGCGCGGCGCCCACCCCAAACCTGCGAAGGGACTCAGCGAGATGCGAAACGGAAGCCGTGAGGTCGTCATCGTCGAGGCGGTCCGCACCCCGATCGGGCGTGGCCACAAGGAGAAGGGCTACTACAAGGACACGCACCCGAGCAACCTGCTCGCCAAGACCTACAGCGAGGTCATCGAGCGCTCCGGCGTCGACGGCTCCGAGGTCGAGGACGTCATCGCCGGCTGCGTCCAGCAGTTCGGTCCCCAGGCCTACAACATCGGCCGCAACGCCTGGCTCGAGGCCGGCCTGCCGATCGAGACGCCCGCGACCACGATCGACCGCCAGTGCGGCTCCGCCCAGCAGGCGGTCAACTTCGCCGCCGCCCAGATCGGTGCTGGCGTGCTCGACTGCGCGATCGGCTCCGGCGTCGAGCACATGGGCAAGATCGGCTTCGGCGACGGCATGAAGGTGATCGGCGAGTACGGCTCGCCGTTCTCGCCCGAGCTGATGGAGAAGTACAACCTGATCCCACAGGGCTTCTCGGCCGAGATGATCGCCGACCAGTGGGAGATCCCCCGCTCCGAGCTCGACGAGCTCGCCGTCCGCTCGCATGCGCTCGCCCACCAGGCGACCGAGGAGGGCCGCTTCGAGCGTGAGATCGTCCCGTTCTCGGTCAACGGCGACACGTTCGTCACCGACCAGGGCATCCGTCCCGGCACCGACATCGAGACGCTCGCGGGCCTGAAGCCGGCGTTCAAGGAGGACGGCAAGATCACCGCCGCCAACTCCTCGCAGATCTCCGACGGTGCCGCCGCGGTGCTGCTGATGGAGCGTGGCAAGGCGGAGTCGCTCGGCCTGAAGCCGCGTGCCCGCATCCTCGACCAGACCACGGTCGGCGTCGACCCGGTGATCATGCTCACCGGCCCGATCCCCGCGACTCAGAAGCTGCTCGAGCGCAACGGAATGCAGATCGGCGACATCGACCTGTTCGAGGTCAACGAGGCGTTCGCCCCGGTCGTCGCGGCCTGGCAGCGCGAGCTGAACCCCGACATGGACCGCGTCAACGTAAACGGCGGCGCGATGGCCCTCGGCCACCCGCTCGGCTCCACCGGAGCCCGCCTGATCACCACGCTCCTCCACGAGCTCGAGCGCACCGACAAGAACGTCGGCCTCGTGACCATGTGCTGCGGCGGCGGCCTCGGCACGGGCACGCTGATCGAGCGGATCTAGACGCTGCTTCGAAGTTCTGACAAGGGCCGGTGGCGCTTGGCGCCGCCGGCCCTTTGTCGTTCTAGGGCGGAGGGATCGGCCGCGCTGGCCGCGGGTCCCGTCTCCGGTGGCGGTTTCCGTGCTCGGCTCCGCTCGTTCCGCTGGGACTGCGCCCCGTGCCTGGCGCTCCTTGCCGCATAGGGCGCTCCGCGCTGGTCGACGGCAGAGGCTCCGCCCGGACGCTCCACTCGCTACGCCTGCGCGCGCAATCCCGCCACCGTCGCCACCCGCGGAAACAGCGCTACCTGCATACACGTATCCCCGTTAGCGACGGAACGGGTTGAGTCGTAGGCGCTGCTTCCGGCCGCGAGACTGGGAGCCTCCAGCTGGAACAGGTAGTTCTGCCTCCGCACCGGCCTCCGCTAGCTCATGGAAGTCGTCATACACGGCCCTGGCTGCGCTGCTAGGAAGGTCGAACTCCAAGCACGCCACCTCATCACTGTCGCTACTCCCAAGGTAGGTTGCGGTAACCAGCCGGCGCTCGTTTCCTACAACCATGTAAGGAAGCGCTTGATGGTCGTTCAGGACGGCAACCTTGAGTCGCTCCAGGGAATCAGGATGAAGTTGTTCAGCTAGTTCACGAAGAACACTAAAGCTCGTCTTGATCCTGCTCGTGTAATCCACGGCGGTTGCTTGCTGAAGACGATTAATCTGCTGGCTCGTAGGATCCAGCATGACCAGAGTCACACGGCCCTTACTGTCTAAAATGCGACGCACATGGTCCACAAACTCGTCGCGAGTACTCGGGGCGCACCACCTCCCAAGGGAGTGGCCAGCGATATAGAACTCATCCTTGGCCGTCTGTAGTAGCTGAAGCCACTCTTGAGTGGTCAGGTCCTTCTTGGGCTTGATACGCACGAGACCGGCGGGAATCAGGGCATCGGGTGACGGCGACTCCGACCGAACGACGACTACAACGCGGACCGCGCTAACGATCACCGTCGCCAGGAGGGATGACAGCACCCCGACGGCAAGCGTGCTGCCCAACGGAGACCCTGTACCGTGGCCTAAGACCGCTAATGCAGTGACCGCGGCGATCACACACAGTAAGGACGGAACGACGATTGCTACTAGGCGCTGGCGGCTCATGCTCTAGAAAAGCGACGGCTGCTCGCCGGCAAGTGAGTCCGAGACGCCTAGTTCGCGCAACGCGCCTGGCCAATCTAACTCAACAGCGAGAGCGGAATGGTCGGAGAGTTCCCGCTCGCGAGAATCGTGCACATAGTCGCACCTCAGGACGCGGTCGGATAGAGAGGCGCTGACAAATGCATGGTCGAAGCGGTAGCCGCGGTTCTCGTAGTCAATCCAGCTGTGGTCCATCTCGTTGGGATGCTTCAGGCGGTAGGCGTCGACGAAGCCGCGAACTACGAACTCATCGTAAAGTCGGTACTCCCAGTCCCGAAACACGCCGTGGTGAGGGCGATGGACAGGCTCAAGTACATTGAGGTCACCTACGATCACCGCGTCGCGCGACGGCCGATCAACGAGGTAGTCGGACAAGGCAGCGCAAAAGGAGCGCTTGCGCTCGGTCTTATCGATGGACTCGTCGCGCGAAGGTACGTATAGGCCGACTACATCAAGCGGTTCAAGCGTCATAGATTCGGCTCTCGACGGGAGAAAATCAATGATGTCGCCTTCCCTAGGCGCGGCCTGGAGACGGGCTGCGATTGCAACGCCGCGCTCGCCGCCCTCGAGGCTTCCAGCGCGCACATCCCATCCCGCCGATACGAGGCGATCAAGCAACAGGCGACTACCGCCGCTTGGGCCTATCTCAGTCAAGACGAGAACCTGCTCCGAGCGGTTCGATAGCCACTCAAGTTGGCGCTCTGCTCTGGCCGCCGAGGGATTCGCGACGTTAAGCGTTAACACTCCCACCCTCATCGGAGAGACAAAATGAGTTCAGCGGCTACGAGGCCAAGCCCCTGCGCATCAGTCGCGCTCGTGTCAAAGACCGTTGCTGGTAGCTGCTCGCGCTGTGTCAGCAACACATCCGCTTCGGCGTAGAGAGCGAGCTCACGCTCGGGGGCAACACTCCCCTCGAAGCGGCGCGCCGGCGAAACTTGTCGTTGAGCGAGTCGCTTGACCAGCAGCCGCGGCTCTGCGAGTAGGCGAATGCGCAGGGCTGGCCGCGGGATCCCGGCGTTGATCGCGAGGATGTAATCGATCTCCACGTTATCGAGACGCTGGAGCACGAGTGAGGACTCGACGTAGCGGTCACAGAGCACGATCGCGCCGTCGGCGAGTTGCGGGACGATCTCTGTTGCGGTTTGGTGGTGACGGTCGCCAGCAACCAAGCATGCTAGAGCTCGGCCACTGACGCTGGTCTCGGCGGCGCGCACCGTGTCACCAAGCGTCGTTGGCGAAGGCTGACTAGTCGTGTGCACAGTTTCGCCGGCGGCCTTGAGGCGCGTCGCGATGGCGTCGGCAAGGGTTGTCTTGCCGGCTCCATTCGGTCCGTCGATGGTCACCAAGAGGCCATCTGGCGGTGCCTCAGTAAAGATGGTCATGCCGCTCCCTCCTCGACGTCGGGAATCGGGCACTGAGCGCGATCACGATCGCCGATGCGACCTCCACCCGCGATGATGGCAGCGGGACATCCGCGGCCACAACCATCCGCGAGAGCGCACGAGTCGCAAGTCGGATCTGATGCTCCCGCGGAACGATCGTGCAACTGATAACGGTCAAGGCGCTCCGCAAGGTTCTGGTGCTCGAACACGTTCCCAACAATGAACTCAGTGTCTTCGTGGAGTGACTGTGGCGCGCGTGCGGCAAAGACGAGATAGGGGCAGACTGTAACGTTGCCATCCGCGAAGACATACAAGATCGTGCCCGCCTCGCATCCCGAGAGGGGCCGATCGTCATTGGGGAATCGAATCCGCACGATGTCGAGCTTGTCTTCAAAAGCGGATGTTTGCTCAGCCAAAGAACGCATGAAGTGCTCCGGCGCTCCTAGGCGACGGATGCCGTGGACGCCGCGTCCCATCGACGAAAGCGGATTCATCAGTACGTACTCTGCACCACACTCGTGCGCATATTGGCATAGTTCGTCATACTCATTGAGGTGAGCAAGGTTGTTTGGCGTAACGAGAACACCCTTCAGCAAACCATGGTCGGCAATCGCGCGCATTGTCTGTTTCGTCACTGCGAAAGACGAGGGAGAGCCGCGGAATTTGCCGTGACTCGCAGCCGAGAAGCCATCAAGGCTGACATTGAGACTGACACCGCCGAGTTCGCTGAGAGTGCTCAAGGTGTCGGGCTCTATCAGGGTGGCGTTCGTGCATACAGTCACCGTCATCTCGCTCCGGCGCGCGGCTTGAATGATGGAAACGAGATCAGGGTGCGCAAATGGCTCACCCCCAGTGAGCGTCAGCCGCGCAACCCGCGCTTGGCGTAACTGCGGCAGAACAACATCCTCCATCTGCTCCAGCGAAATGTCGATCCCCTCGCGGCCCGACGATACGAAGCAGTGCGCGCAATGAAGGTTGCAGCGCTCGGTCACCTGAACGAGTGCCTTGCGCTCAGGAGCGATTGTGGACGTGCGAAAGTAGCATGAGGCGGCAACACCCTTCCCGGTGATTCTGCGGCCGGCCATCAAGGATCCCGCAATCTGGCAGGGAACCGCGCTGGACCGTCGAAAGCCGGGAGCGCCCGGACAGCCACTACGCGCCACGTCCGTGGTCGCGCCATCCCATGACGACACTCGTTCAGACCAAGCGCCCGGTCGCGCGACCGCGACGCACGGCCCGTCGGGGAACACGGCAGCCGACCACCTCCACGATCAGCTTGCTGACCTTCAACATCGGGGCGGCGGCAGCGCCACGCGCAACCGAGATTCTCCGCTGGTTGAGGTCGCGTAGAGACGACGTGATTGTGCTCACGGAGACGAGCGGTGGCGCAGGTACCGCGCTCCTCGGCGAAGGGCTCCGCGCAAGTGGCTTCAATGTGCACCATACCTACGATCCTCGTGAGCGTGGCGTACTGCTTGCGAGCCGAATTCCGATTGCTCAAGACTTGTCCGAACGAGTGGCCGTGACGCTTCCGTGTCGGGCATCTGCGGTGGTGCTCGAGACCAAGCCACGAAAGATCGCCATCGTCGGCGTCTATATCCCCTCGCGCGACCGCAGCGAGGTCAAGGTCGAGCGCAAGATGGCTTTCATTCGATCGCTGACCGATAGCCTTCAAGAGCTTCCGGTCCAGCAGCGACACCGCCTCGTCCTGGCAGGCGACTACAACGCCGTTGCAAGGTGCCATGAGCCTCCGCTTCCGGGCTTCTTCCCGTGGGAGTACGGCCTGCACGATGAACTCACCCAGATGGGCTTGCGGCCAGCACACGAGCTTCGTCCGCGTGGCGGTCAGCCGCACAGCTGGATCGGGCGCACCGGCCTTCGCTACCTCTACGACTACGTCCACGTCGGCGAGGCCCTGCACGGCGCCGTCGAGCGATGCGGGTACCTGCATGGCCCCAGGGAGCGTGGCCTTTCCGACCACGCCGCAGTATCGGTACGCCTGCGCGTCACGTAGGTCGGTCATCACTCGAGTGTTACTGCCCTGAGAAGTAGGGCGTCAGGTCGATCAAGTTGCTCCAGGTCAAGGTGACGAGCAAACTCTTTCGCCACCACCCGGTGGGCCGAGCCCTCTTTGGCAGCCTCGTTGTTCGCGGATCCCCACCTATCCTTTGGCTCAGCAAGATTCGGTAGGCCAAACGCGGCCGTGAGCAAGACCAGCGGTACGTTGTGGTTGCGCGACTTCGCAGCGTCAATTGCCTTGAACTTGAACTTTTTATGGGCTTCAGAGCCTGCCGAACGGCGCTCTATCTCCTTGAGCATCTCGACATGCCCAGGTACAAGCAGCTCGAGCGCATACGCATTGGCGTCGTTCTCTTGATCGTCATCGTTCTCCCCCCAAACGCTCTCAACATCGATGAGGCCGTTGCGAGCGACATGGCCAAGCGCGAAGTGCCCGAGCTCATGGGCCAGCGCGAATAGCCAGTACGCCTTGTAGTCAGGTGCCTCTTTAAGGATCACGACCGGTTGGTCGCCGATTAGCCACGCGCCCGCCGAGAATCCGCCCGGTGCTTTCATCGGGACCACGATGATTCCAGCATTCCAACACCAATCTAGAAGTCCGTCGAGAGTAATCCCAGTTGCGTCGTCAGTCACGGACTCGCGGATAGTCAGGGGGTCTGCTGGCACCGTACCCGGATCTCCTGAGTAAGCGAGCGCGCTCCGTTGCGCTAGGGCCTCGGCAAGCGTTAGCAGTGCCTGGTTGTCGTCCTTTGTGGTGCTGCGGCGTTTAAGCGTCAGTTGGCCAGCTGGGACCGGCAGGACGAGATCATTCCGAATGATGCTTTGCGGATCCCATCTGAACGCTCGCCCGATTACTTCTAGCAGTTCACGGGGATCAACTGCTTCCGCTATTCGATTGACAACCTCAGGCGGAACGCCAACGTGCTGCGCCCGCCTTCTTATCTCTTTTACTGATACCTCGGGCGCGTCCGGACCAGCAATATCCGCAAAGCTTGCATCAAGCGCCCGCAAGAGGCTCCGCAAGGTTGATATCCGCATGTCGGTTTCGCCCTGCTCAAGCTTCGCCAGTTGCGGCGGAGACATGCCAACGACGCCGGCGATTGCCTTTTGACTCATTCCCCGGTTCTCGCGCAGCGCGCGTAGGCGTCGACCGATTCGTCGCGCCTCCTCCGCGTCGCGCTCACGTAGCTCTTGAGCAAACGCTGGATCGGCAGCGGAGCGGATCACCATCCAGTCGATCTCGCGATCGCCCTCGACCGTCCTGATCAAGACAGCAGCTCGGCCCTCAGCCACATCGACCGTGAACTCGCCCGTAAGCCCTAGTCCTGTGGAATCGATCTGCACGGTATCCCCGTTCGCAAAGACAACCTCTACAAGGTTGTCCCGACGGGCCGCCTCCTCGACATCCCCGTATCCGGGCTCCATCCATGGCTCGGAGGCGTTCACGGGTTCAGCCGCTCCCATTCGGCGAGTAGGTCTTCTTGGTTGTCGCGGATCATCTTCATCACCTCAGGGGGCACCGGCTCGATCTCTTTGAGCACCGCGAGCGAGTAGAGGTGTACGGACGCGATTCGCTTGCCGCGGTGCTTGACGTGGGCGTGCGGGCTGTGGTGCCGCTCGCCGCGCTCGTCTCCCACGTAGACGCCATAGTTTGGACGGTAGAGGACTCGAGGCATACAAGTTAGCGAATAGGTTAATTTGCGCGGCCGACGGGACATCGTAATGCCGTGTTCTGATCCGCGTCGTGCGACACCCCCTGGCAAGCATCGAGGGGTTCTGCGCCCTGTCGCCCGAGCGGCCCGTCTCTGAGGCAGGGCGTCTGCTTACAGGCCCGTTTCGAGCCAGTCGATGATGCCGGCGATTTTGGGCCAGTCTTCGGCTTTGCGGGCTTCGATGAGGTCGGTGAGGGCCTGGGGCTCGATCGAGAGGAGGGCTTCGGCGCCGGCTGAGGTCCAGCGGACTAGGGCGTGGTGGATGAGGGTGTCGACGGGGACCCCGGTTGCCTTGGAGAGGTTCTCGAAGGTGGGGCGGGGGTCGACGGTGAGGGAGAGTCCGGCCTGGCGGGCGAACTCGCGGTGCTCGGGTGAGACGGTCACTCGGGCCGGGCGTCGGGTGAGCCGTTGGACTCGAGGCGGGTGATGAGGTCGTCGAGACGGAGCTCGTCGAGGTCTTTGCCGACGGCGTCGAGCTCGTTGGCGCAGTAGACGACGAGGTCGCGGCCCTCCTTGACGAGGTCGTGGGTCTCGCGGAGACCGGCGGTGCCGGAGTCGAGGCGCTTGATGATCTCCTCCAGGCGTTCGGCGGCGGCCTCGTAGGACTCCAGGGCGGGCGTTGTGGCCGGGTCGGCCGCGAGGTGCGGCTGGGTGTCGTCGTCGCTCATGTCTCGTCGATTCTGGCGCGGACGGCGGCGTCGTGGAAGCGGATGTTGAGGTCTTGGATCTTGCGAGCGGCCTCGGCGCTGGTGACGAGCTCACCGGCGGGGTCCTCGACGAGGGCGTAGCCGCGCTTCAGCATCTGCTCGGGCTCGTGCTTGGCGGCCTCGGCCTTGCGCTCGATCACGAGGCGGTGGCGGGCGGTGTGCTCGGTGCGGGTCGTGAGCTGGCGGGCGCTGGCGGCACGTAGCTCGCGGGCCTTCTGGTGCAGCCAGCCGCGCTGGCGGGTGATGTGCTGGCCGGGGGCGCGCGAGAGCGCGGCGAGATGGCGGGCGCGGCTGACGAGCGCGCGGCGACCGCAGGCGTCGAGGCGGCGGGCGGAGGTCAGGGCGGCCGCGCGGGCCTGGTTGACGTCGATCTGGACCGCCGTCTCGGCGGCGTGGGTCGGGGTCGAACACGAGACGGCGGCGACGTCGTCGATCAGCGTGCGGTCGGTGTGGTGGCCGACCGAGGCGATCACCGGCAGGGGCAGCAGGGCGACGGTGCGGCACAGCGTCTCGTCGGAGAAGGCCATCAGGTCCATCACGGAGCCACCGCCGCGTGCAACGACGATCACGTCGACGTCGGCGAGTGCCGCCAGGTCCTGGATCGCGCGGGCGACCTTCGGGGCGGCATGGCGGTCCTGGACCGGGGCGAAGCCCCAGACGAGGCGGCCGGCCCAGCCGCGCCGGTGGAGTCCGGCGAGCACGTCGTCGCGGGCCTTGCCGCCCTCGCCGGTGACGACGCCGATCGCGCTCGGGAGCTCTGGTCGGTGAAGCGCCTTCTGTGGCTCAAACAGGCCCTCGCCGTGGAGGCGGCGGCGCAGGCGCTCGATCTGGGCGAGCAGCTCGCCCTCGCCGGCGAGCTTGATCCCGGTTGCGCGGAAGGAGAACGAGGGCGAGGAGGTGGCACTGCCCGGGTAGTAGTCGCAGCCGCCGGCCAGCACGACCTGGGCACCGTTCTCCAATGCGATCGCGGCCTTGTCGTAGTCGTCGCGCCACATCGAGCAGGGCAGCGCGCCGCGGTCGTCGCGCAGCTCGAAGTAGACCGCCTTGGCGCGGATGCCGAGGTTCGACACCTCGCCGAAGACCTGCACGCGCGCGAACCCACGCAACTGGCCGCGCAGCGCGTCGGCATACTCGCCGACCGGGAACGGCCCCTTGAGCTCGCTGCCTTCGATCCCCGCGGGTGGGATGCGCTGCTGGTCCGGCGTGGCCATACGTCGATGTTCGCAGCAGGGTGCGACGCCGGGCGGATTTCGGCGTGTATGCGGGCGGCGATGGTCGGCCGTCGCCGGAGGTACCGTCCGGACATGACGCGCGTGACGACGGTGGTCTTGACGGTGCTGGTCACGGCGGCCGTCGTGGCTCCGGCCGCCGCTGAGGCGAAGCGCTGGCGCCCGGACCTCGAGGCGGCCCGTGCGTATGCCGCGAAGCGTGCCGGGACGATCTCCTTCGCGCTGCGAACCGGTCACCGCCTCTACCGCTCCGACGCCTACCGCGTCTACCGCTCGGCCAGCGTCGTGAAGGCGATGCTGCTGGTCGCCTACCTCAACCACGAGAGCGTCCGCGGGCGCAAGCTCACCGGCGCCGACCACGCGCTGCTCGACCCGATGATCCGCTGGTCGGACAACGGCGCCGCGTCGCGGGTGCGGGACGTCGTCGGCAACGGGGCGCTCGAGCACCTGGCCGATCGTGTCGGGATGGGGCGCTTCGCGAGCGCACCGAGCTGGGGCGACACGCAGATCACCGCGGCCGGCCAGAGCAAGCTGTTCCTGCGGATCGACCGCTACGTCGTCCGCCGCCACAGGGCGACGGCACTGCGGTTGCTGCGCACGGTGATCGGGCCGCAGCGCTGGGGGATCGCCCAGGCGCCGCACCCCGGCTGGAAGCTCTATTTCAAGGGCGGCTGGGGTGATTACGGCGAGGTCGATCACCAGGTCGCGTTGCTGCGGCGTGGCAAGCGGCGGATCGCCGTCGCGATCTTGATGACCGGCTTCCCGAGCCACGAATACGGCAAGCAGACGCTGGAGGGGATCGCGCGGCGGCTGTTGCGCGGCCTCGGTCCGCGCGCCCGGCCGCGCTGAGTCAACTCCTGGCCGCCTGGCCAAACGTGCGCTAGGGTCGCGTCCGTGGATCTGACCCTGTCGCCGAGCGAGCAGGCTTTCGCCGACGAGCTGCGTGGTTGGCTCGCCGACAACAATCCCGGCGAGGAGCCTTCGGGCGACGAGGCGGCTTGGGAGTTCCGGCTCACCTGGCAACGCAAGCTGCACGAGCAGGGGTACGCGGGCCTGTCTTGGCCCGAGGAGTTCGGCGGTCGCGGCGCGACGCTGATCGAGCAGGCGATTTTCGGCGAGGAGATGGCACGCGCCAAAGCGCCGATGGCTGCCAACCTGCTCGGCCTGGTGATGGGCGGCCCGGTCGTGATCGCCCACG
>CAMLNW010000024.1 GCA_946481495.1 uncultured Actinomycetes bacterium | reverse complement strand
GCGCTCCCCGAGGATCAGGGGAGCGCGGCCGCGCAGGCGGCGTTCGCGTCGATGGTGGGGGGCGCGGCGGCGCACGAGCCCGCGGCCGCCACCCGGCCGGCAGATTCGCCGTTCGCGGATCTCGCCGAGGACGAGCTCGGACTGGGCGACCAGCACAAGGGGATCATGGTCCTCGAGGACGCGCTCGTCGCCGGCACGCCGCTCGGAGAGGTGCTGCCGATCGCCGACGAGGCGCTCGAGCTGGAGATCACGCCGAATCGGCCCGACTGCCTGTCGGTCTACGGCATCGCGCGCGAGGTCCACGCCGCGACCGGCGCACCGCTCGCTGCCGACCCGGCCGACGCTGACGCCGAGCCGAGCGGCTCCGACTTCGCCGAGGACCACGCCAGCGTCGAGATCGCCGACCCAGACGTCTGCCTGCGCTTTACCGCGCGCGTCTTCGCGGACGTGAAGGTCGGGCCGTCGCCGCTCTGGCTGCGCCAGCGGCTGATCGCCGCCGGCCAGCGGCCGATCGACAACGTCGTCGACATCACCAACTACGTGATGCTGCTCACCGGCCAGCCGATGCACGCCTTCGACCTCGACGAGGTGCGCGGCGGCAAGGTCGTCGTCCGTCGGGCCAACGCGGGGGAGAAGATGACGACGCTCGACGACGTCGAGCGCAGCTTCGACCCCGAGATGGCGCTCGTCTGCGATGCCGAGGGCCCGTCGGGAATCGCCGGAATCATGGGTGGCCAGATCTCCGAGGTCTCGGAGTCCACCACGCGCGTGCTGATGGAGGCGGCTACCTGGGTCGGTCCGAACGTGCTCAAGACGTCGAAGGCGCTCGGGCTGCGGTCGGAGGCGTCGACACGGTTCGAGAAGCAGCTCCATCCCGAGCAGGCGCTGGCGGCGCAACGGCTGGCGGCGCGGCTGATGGTCGAGCTCGCCGGCGCGCGGCTCGTGCCCGGCACGATCGACGCCTACCCGGAGCCGCTGGAGCCGCGGGTCGTGACGCTCAGCCTCGACCGGCTTGAGCGGATCCTCGGTCTGCGGATCGACGATGCCGAGGTGGAGCGGATCCTCGCGAGCCTCGGGTTCGTCGCTGAGCTGACGAGTGACGGGCTCGCGGTGACGGTGCCGCCGTGGCGCGACGCCGACGTTCAGCGCGAGGCCGACCTCGTCGAGGAGATCGCGCGGATCTACGGTCTCGACAAGCTGCCGACGACGCTGCCGGCGCGCGAGCGGGCGATCGGCCGGCTGACCCACGCCCAGAAGCTGCGGCGGCGGCTCGAGGACGCGCTGCGCGACCGCGGCATGGACGAGATCGTCGGTTGGAGCTTCACGGCGCCCGCGACGATCGAGCGGCTGCGGCTGACCGGCGCGCCACTGCTGACGTTGTCGAACCCGCTCAGCGAGGACCACTCCGTGATGCGGCCGCTGCTGCTGCCGGGGCTGCTCGACGCCGCGCGGCGCAACGCGGCGCACGGCACGCCGGGGCTCGCGCTGTTCGAGTCGGCGCACGTCTACGAGCACGACGGGGAACTCGACGCCCCTGCTGGCAGCCCGGAGGGCGCTACCCCCGCGACGGAGCGCCACCATCTCGCCGGGCTGATCACCGAGTCTTCGCCCAAGACCTGGCGCAGCGCCGCCGGAGCGGCCGACTTCTATGCGGCCAAGGGATACGTCGCGGCGCTGCTGGAGGTCGCCGGGATGCAGCTGGCAGTCGAGCCGACCGCCGAGTTGCCCTACCTGCATCCGGGGCGGGCGGCGCGGGCGCTCGTCGAGGTGGGCGGGGAGCTGGTCGACGTCGGCTGGATCGGCGAGCTGCATCCGCTCGTCGCGCGCGAGTGGGACCTCGACGCGGTCGCTAGCTTTGAGCTCGATGTTGACGTGCTCGCCGAGCTGACCGATGGCGTGCTCGCCGCCTACGCCGACGTGACGAGCTTCCCGGCGGTGCTCCAGGACATCGCGGTCGTCGCGCCGTCGGATGTCAGCGCCGCGACCGTCGAGGCGACGGTGACGGCGGCCGGCGGCGCGCTGCTCGCCGCGACCGGCGTGTTCGACGTCTACGAGGGCGAGCAGGTGGGGGAGGGCAACCGTTCGCTGGCGCTGCGGCTCGAGTTCCGGGCGCCCGACCGGACGCTGACCGAGGACGAGGTCGTCGAGCGGCGCGACGCGATCGTGGCGGCGCTGGAGCAGATCGGAGGGCAGATCCGTGGCTGAGTTTCGTGTGGCAGTCGTCGGGGCGGCTGGATTCGGCGGCGCCGTGGCGGCGTCGGTCGTCGACCGGCACCCGTCGCTCGAGCTGACCGCGCTGACGGCGCGGACCGACGCCGGCAAGCGGCTGCGCGACGTCTATCCGCGCCACCGGGTCGATCTCGTCATGGACGAGTTCGACGCCGACCGGATCGCGGAGGTCGCTGACGCGGTGATCCTCGGTTACCCGCACAAGGCGGCCGCGCCGGTTGTGCGCGAGTTGTGCGCGCGTGGGCTGAAGGTCGTCGACCTCTCAGCAGACTTCCGGCTGTCGCAAGAGCTCTACGAGCGCGAGTACCAGCCGCACGAGGCGCCGGAGCTGCTGGGCGAGGCCGTCTACGGCCTACCCGAGCTCGGCCACCGCGAGGCGATCGCCGGGGCCGATCTCGTCGGTGCGCCGGGCTGTTACCCGACGGCGTCGCTGCTCGGCCTGTGGCCGCTGCGCGAGATCGCTGCCGACGCGATCGTCGACGCGAAGTCGGGCGTGTCGGGCGCGGGCCGGGAGGCGACCGCGACGACGCACTTCGTCTCCGCCGACGAGAACGTGACGCCGTACAAGGTTGAGGGCCACCGCCACCGCGCGGAGCTCGACCAGGAGCTGCCCGAGGGGCTGCCGGTCACCTTCACGCCGCACCTGCTGCCGATCGACCAGGGGCTGCTGGCCAGCTGCTACGTGACTCCGAAGTCACCGCTAAGCGGCGACGAGGTGCGCGCGCTGTTCCACGACGCCTATGCCGACGAGCCGTTCGTCGAGCTCGCCGACGCGCCGCCGGGCGTGCGCGACGTGCGCGAGACCAACCTCTGCCGCGTCCACGCGACGGTCGAGCCCGCCACCGGGCGGGTGCTCGCCTTCGCGGCGATCGACAACCTCTGGAAGGGCGCGGCCGGGCAGGGCGTGCAGTGCCTCAACCTGATGCTCGGGCTCCCCGAGACCGCCGGGCTGCTGCCATGAGCGACTTCTTCAAGTCGAGGTGGGTGCCGCGGCCGCCGCAGGCGATCGAGCTTGCGCCGGACCGGCTGCCGCACGGCTACCGGGCGGCGGGCGTTCACGCTGGGATAAAGGAGATCCCGGGTGGGGGCGAGGGGCCGCTCGACGTCGGCCTGCTGGTCTCCGACGCGGAGGAGACGGTCTCGGCCGTGCGCTTCTGCGACAACGCGCTCGTCGGAGCTCCGATCGCGGTGACGAGCGAGGCGAAGCTCGACGGGCTGCGGGCAGTGCTCGCCAATTCCGGCAACTCGAACGTCGCCGACGGCGCGCGCGGGCTGGAGACGGCGAGGGCGTCACAGCAGGCGGCCGCGCAGGCGCTGGGGATCGACGCCGAGCTAGTTGGGCTGGCCTCGACCGGCGTGATCGGCCGCGAGCTGCCGCGCGACGCGCTGCTCGCCGGAGCGCAGGCGTGCGCCGAGGCGCTGGGGCAGGACAGCGAGGACTTCTGCCAGGCGATCCTGACCACCGACAAGGGCCCGAAGCGCGCCTGCCTCGAGGTCGCGCTGCCGTCCGGCGCGGTCGTGCGGCTCGCCGGCCAGGCGAAGGGCGCGGGGATGATCTCGCCGCGCTTCGCGACGATGTTCTGCTTCGTCGAGACCGACGCGGCGATCGAGCAGGAGACGCTAGATCTGCTGACCGGGGTGTGCGTCAAGCGCTCGTTCGACCGGATCTCGGTCGACGGCCAGCTCTCGACCTCCGACACCGTGGTCGTGTTCGCCAACGGCGCCTCCGGCGTTCGGATCGAGCCGGAGTCGCACGACGAGCTGGCCTTCGGGGAGGCGATGGACGCCCTGATGCGCCAGCTCGCGCTCGAGATGGTCGCCGACGGCGAGGGCGCGACGCGGGTCGGGCGGGTCGTCGTCCGCGGGGCGACCGACGTCGTCGAGCGGGTAGCGCGGGCCGTCGCCGACTCGCCGCTGGTCAAGTCGGCGCTGCTCGGCGCCGACCCGAACTTCGGCCGCATCCTGCAGTCGGTCGGGCAGGCGCTCGGAGCCGGGGCGCCGTTCGTCGTCGACCTGTCGATCGAGGGGATCCAGGTCGCCTCGGCCGGCGTCGTGCTCGACCTCGACGGCGAGACGTGGAGGACGCTCGAACGGGCGGTCGAATCACCGGAGGTGGACATCGAGCTCGCGCTGCCCGGCGAGGGCGGCGAGACCGAGGTCTTCTTCAGCGACCTGACCCACGAGTACGTGACGATCAACTCCGAGTACTCCACCTGAGCGGAGAGCCATGCGCGACGTCGAGACACTCCTAGAGGCACTGCCTTACATCCGCGACTTCCACGGCCGCACGGTCGTGATCAAGTACGGCGGCGCCGCGATGATCGACGACGCGCTGAAGGAGGAGTTCGCGCGCGACGTCGTTCTGCTCAAGTACGTCGGGATGAACCCGGTCGTCGTCCATGGTGGCGGCCCGGACATCACCGCCTACATGGAGCGGCTCGGGATGGAGGTCGAGTTCGTCGACGGGTTGCGCGTCTCCGACGCCGCGACCGTCGAGGTCGCGAAGATGGTTCTCGTCGGCAAGCAGAACAAGGACATCGTCCTGCGGCTCGGCCGTCACGGTCAGCCCGCGGTCGGGCTCTGCGGCGACGACGGGCGGCTGTTCACCGCGCGCAAGCAGCTCGCGGGCGCCGCCGGCGACGTCGACATCGGCTTCGTCGGCGAGATCGAGCGCGTCGACGTCGACGTCCTGCGCCACATCGCCGCGGACTACATCCCGGTCGTGGCCTCGGTCGGCGCTGACGCCGAGGGCAACTCGTACAACATCAACGCCGACACGGCCGCTGCGGCGGTCGCGGCGTCGCTGAACGCATCGAAGGCCATCTTCCTGACCGACGTCGTCGGCTGGCTCGACGACTCGGCCGACGAGGGGTCGCTGATCGCTCAGGCGACGCTCGACGAGGTCAAGCAGCGACTTGATGGCATCCAAGGTGGGATGCGCCCGAAGCTCGAGGCCTGCGTAGCGGCACTCGAGGGCGGAGTCCCGAACGCCCACATCGTCGACGGCCGGCGGCCGCACTCGCTGCTGCTCGAGCTGTTCACCGACAAGGGCATCGGCACCAAGCTGTTCCGGTGAGCCTCGCCGACCTCCAGCAGCTCGAGGCGCAGGCCGTGATCGGCACCTACGCCCGCAACCCGGTCGAGTTCGTCCGCGGCGAGGGCACGCGGCTCTGGGACGACGCCGGCAACGAGTACCTCGACTTCCTCGGCGGGATCTCGGTCGTCCAGATCGGCCACTGCCATCCCGAGCTAGTCAAGGCGGTCAGTGAGCAGGCGGCGCGGCTGATGCACGTCGGCAACCTCTTCTACACCGAGCCCGGCATCAGGCTTGCGCAGCGCCTCTCGGAGCGTGGGCTCGGCGGCAAGGCGTTTCTCTGCAACTCGGGCGCCGAGGCGATCGAGTGCGCGCTCAAGCTCGCCCGCCGCAACCGCGCCGGCGGCGACTTCGTCGTGATGGAGGGCGGCTTTCACGGCCGCACGATGGGCGCGCTGTCGGCGACGCCGCAGGAGGCCAAGCAGGCGCCGTTCGCGCCGCTGGTGCCTGGCTTCAAGGCCGTCGCGCGTGACGACGCGGCGGCGCTCGAGGCCGCTGTCGACGACAACACCGCTGCGGTCCTGCTCGAGCCGATCCAGGGCGAGTCGGGCATCCATCCGCTCTCCGAGGAGACATTGCGCGCCGCCCGCGCCGCCTGCGACCGTCACGGCGCGCTGCTGATCTTCGACGAGATCCAGTGCGGCATGGGGCGGACCGGTTACCTCTGGGCCTGGCAGGGAGCTGGCGTGCGGCCCGACGTGATGACGGTCGCCAAGGGCCTCGGCGGCGGCCTGCCGATCGGCGCCTGCCTGACGGCTCCCGAGTACGCAGGCGTGCTGCAGCGCGGCGACCACGGCTCGACGTTCGCCGGTGGCCCGGTGATCGCCGCCGGCGCCAACGTCGTGCTCGACGTCGTCGACGACCCCGACTTCCTCGCCGCCGTCGCGCGCAAGGGCGAGCGGCTGCTGCTCGGTCTCGCAGCGCTCGGCGTCGAGGTCCGCGGCCGTGGGCTGATGGTCGCCTTCGCCTGCGAGCAAGCCCCTGACCTCGCGCTGCGCCTGCTGCTCGAACAGCAGCTGGTCGTCAACGCCACCGGCCCCGACACGATCCGCCTGCTGCCGCCGCTGACCGTCTCCGACGAGGAGATCGACGAGGCCGTCGCGCGCGTCGGCGCGGCGCTCTGAGGTAGGTTCCGCGACCGATGAGCGACCAGAACGACTCGACTCCGCTCGGCTCCTACGAGGCCGGGCCCGGCGACGTCAGCCGCGTGCTGCTGCTCTACTCGGGCGGCCTCGACACGTCGGTGATGCTGAAGTGGATCCAGGACCACTACGGGGCCGAGGTCGTCGCGCTCTGCCTGAACCTCGGCCAGCCCGGCGAGAACTACGACGTCGTGCGCGGCAAGGCGCTCGACCTCGGCGCGCTGACCTGCGAGATCGTCGACGCGCGCGAGGAGTTCGCGCGCGACTACGTCCTGCCGGCGATCAAGGCCAACGCCCTCTACGGCGGCGGCTATCCGCTGTTCACAGCGCTCGGCCGGCCGCTGATCGCCAAGGTCGCGGTCGAGAAGGCGCGCGAGCACGGCTGCGACGCGGTTGCCCACGGCTGTACCGGCAAGGGCAACGACCAGGTGCGACTCGATTCCGCCGTACTGGCTTACGCGCCCGAGATGAAGATCGTCGCGCCGGTGCGCAACTGGAAGATGGGTCGCGAGGAGGAGATCGCCTACGCCCGCGAGCACGGCATCCCCGTCAAGGGAGGGACCGAGGCGCCGCCGTACTCGATCGACGACAACATCTGGGGACGCTCTTCGGAGGGCGGCCCGATCGAGGACCTTGGCGAGCCGCCGCGCGACGACGTCTTCGAGCTGGTCGCCGATCCGCGTGAGGCGCCCGACGAGCCGGAGGATCTGGTCATCGGCTTCGAGCGCGGCTGCCCGGTCTCGCTGAACGGCGAACGACTCAATCTGGTCGACCTGATCGACCGGACCGCCGAGATCGCATCACGCCACGGTGTCGGCACGGTCGACCACATCGAGGACCGGATCGTCGGCCTCAAGGTGCGCGACCTCTACGAGGTCCCGGCCGCCGCGGTCATCCTGCCGGCGCATCAGGAGCTCGAGAAGCTCGTCGGCACGATCCACCAGAACCGCTTCAAGCGCTCGCTCGACGAGCAGTGGGCCTTCCTCGTCTATGCCGGCCTCTGGTACGAGCCGCTGCGCGAGAACCTCGATGCCTACATGGACTCGGTCAACGAGCAGTGCACGGGGGAGATCACCGTGCGGCTGTTCAAGGGCCGCGCCCAGGTCGTCGCACGCAGCTCGCCGAACGCCCTCTACGACGAGGCGCTCGCCGGCTTTGGCGAGTCCGGCGGCCTGTTCTCGCAGCAGTCCAGCCCCGGCTTCATCGAGCTCTGGACGCTCCAGTCGCGGATGGCTCACGGGATTCGGAACCGCAAGGACGGGTAAGGGCGGGCAATGAGCTCCAAGGGCTACACCGCGCTCGGCTGGATCGTCTGGCAGATCGGGTCGCGTGTCGCCAAGCGCAAGCTGGGTCAGAACCGCTCGAAGCTGATCGCCGCCGGCGTCGTCGCGGCCGTTGTGGCCGCCGGTATCGCCCTCGCTTCCGGCGACGACGAATAGCGCACTTCGTAACGTTTCCGCAAAGAGCGGGGGCTCTTGCGTAACGGTTCGGAGCCGTCTTGTCGCGTGCGTATATTCGACGCTCCGTGACCTGCGCTCACCTCCACGTCCACTCCGAGTACTCGCTGCTCGACGGCGCCGCGAAGATCGACAAGCTCGCCGAGCGCGCGGCCGCATATGGGCAGCCGGCGTTGGGGCTGACCGACCACGGCGTGATGAACGGCGCGGTCGAGCACTACAAGGCCTGCAAGAAGCACGGAATCAAGCCGATCGTCGGCCTCGAGGCCTACTACGTCGACGACCGCAAGACCGAGGCGGTCCGCTACGAGCGCAACCACCTGACGCTGCTCGCGGCCGACGACGCGGGCTTCCGCAACCTCGTCAAGCTGACCTCGGCCGGCTTCCTCGAGGGCTACAAGCGCGGCAAGGCGAATGTCGACATGGAGCTGCTCGACCGCCACTCGGAGGGCGTGATCGCGCTCACCGGCTGTCTGGCGTCGCGCTTCTGCCAGCGGCTGATCGCTGACAACCCGGCCGAGGCGCGCGCCCACGCCGACCAGCTGATGCAGGTCTTTGGCGCCGACAACGTCTACTTCGAGGTCCAGAAGAACGGCATCGCCGAGCAGGACAAGGCCAACGAGGGGATCGTCAAGATCGCCCGTGAGGTCGGCCGGCCGCTGGTCGCGACCGGCGACGTCCACTACCTCGGCCGCGAGGACTACGACAACCACTCAGCGCTGCTCTGCGTCCAGACCAAGAGCACGCTCGCCGAGCCGAAGCTGACCTTCGACACGAACGAGTTCTACTTGAAGGACTCGGCCGAGATGGTCGACCAGTTCGCCGCCTGGCCCGACGCCGTGCCAACGACGCTGGAGATCGCCGAGCGCTGCGCGATCGACATCGAGCTCGGCAAGATGCTGATTCCCAGCTATCCGACGCCGAACGGCGAGGTCGAGGGGGCCTTTCTGCGCCAGCTCGCCGAGCAGGGGCTGCGCGAGCGCTACGGCGACCCGATCCCGGCCGAGGCGATCGAGCGGCTGAACATGGAGCTCGAGGTGATCGGCCGGATGGGCTTCGACGCCTACTTCCTGATCGTCTGGGACTTCGTCAAGTTCGCCAAGGACTCCGGCATCGCCGTCGGCCCGGGTCGTGGCTCGGCGGCCGGCTCGATCGTCTCCTACGCGCTGAACATCACCGAGGTCGACCCGCTCGCCTACGGCCTGTTGTTCGAGCGCTTCCTCAACCCAGAGCGCGTGTCGATGCCGGATATCGACATCGACTTCTCGGTCAAGGGCCGCGAGCGCGTGATGCGCTACGTCGCGGAGAAGTACGGCCGCGAGTCGGTCGCCCAGATCATCACCTTCGGCAAGATGCTTCCGCGCAACGCGACGCGCGACGCGGCGCGCGTGCTCGGCCTCGACTACGGCACCGGCGACCGGCTCGCGAAGCTGATCCCCGAGCCGGTGATGGGCCGCTCGCTGACCTTCGACGAGTACCTCAAGCAGGAGCCCGAGCTCAAGAAGGCCTACGACCAGGAGCCCGACGCGCGGCGCGTGATCGACACCGCCAAGGGTCTCGAGGGAATCGTCCGCAACGCCGGCATCCACGCCGCGGCGGTCGTGATCGCCGACCGGCCTTTGACCGACATCGTGCCGCTGCAGCTGATGGAGGACCGCGGTGCGTCGGTCGACGGCGAGCGTGCCTACCGCACCGTCACCCAGTACTCGATGAAGCCGGTCGAGGAGCTCGGCCTACTGAAGATGGACTTCCTCGGTCTGCGCAACCTCGACGTGATCGAGGACTGCCTGCGGATCATCGAGCAGTCCGGCCGGCCGAAACCGGACATGGCTTCGCTGCCGCTCGACGACATCAAGACCTACGAGATGATGGCCCGCGGCGACTCGGTCGGCGTGTTCCAGTTCGAGTCCGAGGGCATGCGCGACGCGCTGCGCAAGGTCCGCCCGACCGAGTTCGAGGATCTCGTCGCGCTCAACGCCCTCTACCGGCCCGGTGCGATGCGCCACATCGACACCTACGCGCGCAACAAGCGCAACCCGGAGGCCGTCACCTACATCGACGAGCGGCTGCGTCCGATCACCGAGGCGACCTACTCGGTGATCCTCTACCAGGAGCAGTCGATGCAGATCGCCAAGTCGGTCGCCGGCTTCTCCGGCGCCGAGGCCGACGACCTGCGCAAGGCGATCGGCAAGAAGAACCGCGACGCGATGGCGGCGCTCAAGGAGCGCTTCTTCGAGGGCGCGCGCGCCAGCGGCACCCAGGAGCGGGTGATCGACGAGCTGTGGGCGGTCAACGAGGCCGCCGCCGACTACTCGTTCAACCGCAGCCACGCCGCCTGCTACGGCCTGATCTCCTACCGCACCGCCTGGCTGCGCGCCAACTATCCGGCCGAGTACATGGCCGCGCTGATCTCGTCGGTGATGTCGACCAAGGACAAGGTCCCGTTCTTCGTCTCCTGCTGCGAGGACATGGGCATCGAGGTGCTGCCGCCCGACGTCAACGAGTCCGGCCACAACTTCGAGGTCCACGACGGCAACGTTCGCTTCGGTCTCGAGGCGGTCAAGGGCGTCGGCGGAGCGGCCGTCGACGCGATCCTCGCCGCGCGTGAGGAGGGCGGACGGTTCACGTCGCTGTGGGACTTCTGCCGCCGCGTCGACGTGCGCGCGGTCAACAAGAAGGCGATCGAGGCGCTGATCAAGTGCGGCGCGCTCGACTCGACCGGTGCGACGCGCTCGGGGATGCTCGCCGTGCTCGAGCAGGCCCAGGGGGCCGGCCAGAAGCAGCAGCAGGACGCGCTGCTCGGCCAAGGGTCGATCTTCGAGCTCGAGGAGCCGGCTCCCGGAGGCGCCCCGGGCGGTCAGCCCGACCTGCCCGTCCCGGCGCTGCCCGACGAGCGCCCGGAGCTGAACGCCTGGGAGAAAGAGACGCTTGGCCTGTTCCTGTCGAGCCATCCGCTCAAGGAGGTCCGCCACGCGCTGCGGCGCAAGGTCGACTGCTCGATCGCCGATCTGCCCGACCGCAAGGACCAGGAGTGGGTGACGGTCGGCGGGATCATCACCGAGTGCAAGAAGATCCGCACGCGCAAGGGCGATCCGATGCTGTTCGCGACGCTCGACGATCTCGAGGGCCAGGTCGAGATGCTCGTCTTCGCGAAGGTCTACGCCGACAACGCCGACAAGGTCGAGGTCGACTCGGTGATCACGGTCCGCGGCCGCGTCGACAAGAAGGAGGCGGGAGAGGTCAAGCTCGTCGCCCAGGAGGTCACCGCCTTTGAGCCGACGGCGGAGGAGGTCGAGCTCGCCGCGGCAGAGGCGGCCGCCGAGCCCGAGGTCAAGCGGATCGCGAAGCTGGTCACGCTCAACGTGCCCGGCGATGTCCCGGAGAGCCTGCTCGATGAGCTCAAGCAGGTGGTCGAGATCTTCCCCGGCGAGCACGAGCTGCTGTTGCGCGTCGGTCAGCGCAGCCTCAAGCTCGGCGACGAGTACCGCATCAAGGCGGAGGACAGCAACTGCCTCGCCGAGCTCGGTGCGCTGCCTGGCGTATCCATGGCTGCCTAGCCGGCTACCGGCGCTACCCTCCCCGGAGTGGAGCCGACTGCGCTACCGAACCTGAGCGAGCAGCACGAGTGTCGCCAGTGCTGCGCGTTCTGCGACCGCGTCGTCCATCCCGCCGGCTGCATCGAAAGCGGCTGCGAGTTCCTCTACCTCTATGACGACGAGGAGACTGGCGCCCGCTTCATGGGCTGCATGAACAAGGTCTTTCGCGCCGAGATCGACGTTGCGGTCTATGAGGCGGCGCAGCGCACCCGCCACGGCTACGGCGGCGTCAAGATGACCGGCGTTCCGCTCGAGCGCTGCCGCTCGACCGTCGAGCGGGCCTACGACGGCCACGGCGACGCCTTCGAGTGCGTCAACCCGAGCTTCTTCGAGAAGCCGGGTGCCGCCGACTTCGATCTACGCGACCGGCTCTAGGTCCTCGAGAACGTCTTCGACCGCCGCCCGGACGTCGCTCAGCGGAGTGCCCACCTCCGCCGCGATCGCGATCCGCAACGCCGTGGCGATTCGCGCCGCCGACTGGGCACGGTCGTAGCCGTACTGCTCGGCGAGGCAGACGACGCAGAAGGGGGCTACCGAGAGCGGCTGCTCGAGCGGATCGCCGCAGCCGTCGCAGATCCCAGCGGGTGAGGCCGGCCCGTCGCCGTGCATCAGCTCGTGGCGCGCGGCATAGCACGCGAGCCAGTTCTGGAAGTCGGGGTGAGCAGCCAATCCCATGCAGATATGCAGGGTAGACCGTGCTGTGCGCACCGGCAAGCGGTTGTTACACAGCTTCGATCGCGCTCGGGTCGGCTACTTTCGCCGGGCGCGGGCGCGCAGCCCGTTGCGTCGCAGCTCGCGCGCCCGCTCGATGTCCGCGGCGGTCGGGGCCTTGCCCTCCAGGCCCGGCCCCTCGAAGATCGCCGGCAGATTCTCGAAGCGCGGCTCGGAGAGGAACGCTCCGCAGCCGCGCGCGCCGATCTCACCCTCGCCGAGCGCGGCGTGACGGTCGCGGTTCGACCCGAGTGGTGTCAGCGAGTCGTTGACGTGCAGACAACGCAGCCGGCCCTTGCCGACCGTCGCCTCGCACTCGTCCATCACCCTCGCGACTGTGTCGGCGGTCCGGACGTCGTAGCCACTGGCGAGCAGGTGGCAGGAGTCGAGGCAGAGCCCCAGCCGCTCACGACCGCCAGCAAGCTCGACCAGCCGCGCCAGCTCGTCGAACGAGCGGCCGAGCGTGTTGCCGGCGCCGGCGGTGTCCTCGAGCAGCAGCGGGCAGGAATCCGACTCGTCGAGCGCTTCGCCGAGGGCGTCGCCGACGCGCTTCAGTGCCTCCTCGTGCGGCTCGCCGACGGTCGATCCCGGATGCAGCACGACGCCGTCGGCGCCGATCGCGTCACCCATCCGCAGCGAGTGTTTCAGCGACGCCAGCGACTTCGTCCGAATCTCGGGCTCCTTCGAGGCGCAGTTGACGAGGTAGACGGCGTGGATGACGATCGACTTGATCGGCCCGTCGGCCATCAGCTCGCCGAACGCCGCGATGTCGTCGTCCTTCCAACGCGTCGGCTTCCACATCCGCGGCGACTGGTTGAAGACCTGGATCGCGTCGGCGCCGATCTCGACGCCGCGGCCATGCGCCTTCACGAGGCCGCCGGCAGTAGAAACGTGCGCGCCGATTAGCATGCCGCCCCCGTGTCCATCCGAGTCCGATTCGCTCCTTCGCCCACCGGCGCTCTCCACATCGGAGGCGCGCGCACGGCGCTGTTCAACTGGCTCTTCGCCCGCGGGTCCGGGGGCGACCTCGTGCTGCGGATCGAGGATACCGACAGGGAGCGCTCCACCGAGGAGAACGTCGAACAGATTCTCGACGCTCTGCGCTGGCTCGAGCTGGACTTCGACGAGGGGCCGGTCTTCCAGAGCGAACGCGCCGATCGGCACCGCGACGCGCTCCAGCAACTGCTCGACAGCGGTCACGCCTACCACTCCAACGCCGCGGCGGAGGAAGTCAAGGCGTGGAAGGAGCAGCACCCCGGTCGCGGCTTCCGCGGCGAGGCCGAGAGCGACGGCGCGATCCGCCTGCGCGTGCCCGACGAGGGCACGACCGTCGTCCACGACGCGATCCGCGGCGACACCCGCTTCGACCACATCCACATCGACGACCTCGTGATCGCCCGCGCCGATGGATCGGTGCTCTACAACTTCGCCGTCGCGATCGACGATCTCGACGCCGGCATCACCCACGTCGTGCGCGGCGAGGATCACCTGTCGAACACGCCGAAGCAGCTGCTGGTGCTCGAGGCGCTTGGAGCCGAGACGCCGACCTACGCCCACCTGCCGCTGCTGCACGGCCCCGACGGCAAGAAGCTGTCGAAGCGCCATGGCGCCGCGTCGGTGCAGGAGCTGCGCGACGCCGGCTACCTGCCGGAGGCGGTGCGCAACTACATCGCGCTGCTCGGCTGGTCGCTCGACGACTCGACGACCTTGATGACGACCGAGCAGATGGTCGAGAACTTCGATCTCGCGCGCGTGTCGAAGTCGCCGGCGGTCTTCGACGAGCAGAAGCTGCGTTGGATGAACGGCCGCTACCTGCGCGAGCTGCCGCCGGCAGAGCTGGCGCGTCGGCTCGAGCAGCGGCTCGGTCGCGAGGGTCTCGAGCAGGCCGCGACGCTCGCCCAGGACAAAATGCAGACGCTTGACGAGTTCTGGCCGCTCGCCGGCTTCCTCGTCGAACGCCAGCCTTACGACGAGAAGGCGTGGGCGAAGGTGATGGGCGACGGCGCTCACGCGCGCCTGGCTGCCGCGCGCGAGGCGATAGCGCAGGTCGAGCCGTTCGACGACGCGGGCGTCGAGGCGGCGCTGCGCGCGGTCGTCGAACAGCTCGACGTCAAGCCGCGCGAGGTCTTCCAGCCAGTCCGCCTCGCGGCGGTGGTGGCGCTCGGACGCGACGAGACGCTGCTCCGCATCGACGACGCGCTCGCGCAGGGAGATTCTCGTGCGCACCCGCCGGGCGCTTCGCCGTAATCCGAGGCTCAAGCCCTGCAACGGGGTGCCGATAGGTGCCCTGAAGTGCAGACTCTCATCTCAAACACCCCTGCTTCGGCGGCGAAGGGCATCGGGCGACCCAGCGAGGGCCACGGCCGTCGCCTGACGGCCGCCTTCGAGGCGCTCGAGGCGTTCCCGGCGCTCGAAGAGTCACGCACCCGCGTGCTGCGCGTAGTCGGCGAGGTTCCGGCGGAGACCGGCAAGATCGTCGAGGCGATCGAGTCCGACGTCGCGCTCGTATCGACCGTGCTGCGGATCGCCAACGGCATCTCGACGCCGCGCCGCGGCAAGATCTCCGACATCCGCGAGGCGGTCGAGGTGCTCGGCTACGAGCGCGTCGAGCAGCTCGCCCAGCGCGCCCAGACCTTCGACTTCTTCGAGCGCAGCCCCGGCTGGGACGTGATGCCGGAGCGCTTCCGGTTGCACGCCGTCGCCACCCAGGCCGCCGCCGACAAGATTGCCCGCGAGATCGGCTACGAGGGGCGCGACTCGCTGCTCACCGCC
This sequence comes from uncultured Actinomycetes bacterium, assembly GCA_946481495.1. Next base: position 2,418 of record CAMLNW010000024.1, on the reverse strand, counting down.
GCGCTCGTCCACGACATCGGCAAGCTCGTCCTCGTCCAGTCCTACCCGGCCTACCCGGAGCAGATCCACGGCGACGCCCGTACGCCTGGCGAGCGCGTCCATCGCGAGCGGCGCGAGCTCGGCGTCGACCACGCCGTCGTCGGTGGCGTCCTGGCCCGCCGCTGGGGCCTGCCCGACGGCCTCGCGACCTCGATCGAGCGCCACCACTCCGAGGACGCCGACGGCCAGGCGGCGATGGTCCGCCTCGCCGACATGCTCGCCCACTACGGCCAGGGCGAGCCGATCGATCGCAACGAGCTGCTCGGCGCCGGCATGGCGCTCGACCTCACGCCAGACGCCCTGCGCAGCCTGATGTACGAGTTTCCCTACTGCGCTGACGGCAACGGCGGCGGACGCCGTCACGTCGACCCGTGTCCGCTCAGCAAGCGCGAGCTCGACGTCCTGCGCAAGCTCGCCGAAGGCAAGGTGTACAAGCAGATCGCCGGCGAGCTCGACCTGTCGACGAGCACCGTGCGCACGCACCTCCACAACACCTACGCGAAGCTCGGCGCGGCCGACCGCGCCCAGGCGGTCCTAACCGCTACGAACCGCGGCTGGATCTAGCGAACGCCTGACTAGCCACGTCGCGGTGAGGATCCCGGCGGCGTCGATCAGGACGTCACGGGGTGTGCCTGTTCGGCCGCTGACAAACGTCTGGTGAATCTCGTCGGTGATGGCGTAGCCGAACGCGATCGCGACCGCTGGCAGCAGCGCCCGCCGCCCGCCGACCTGCGTCTTCAGGGCCCACCACCAAAGACCCGTCAGCGCGAAGTACTCGCTGAAGTGCGCCAGCTTGCGCATTACGAACATCAGCGTGCTGTGGTGCTCGTTGTCGCTCGGCATCGCCGAGAAGGCGAAGATCAGCGCCATCAGCGCGAGCGGGGCGGCGAAGGGGGCAGCTGTGCGCAGCGCGTTCCGCATCGCCCGCAACCTAGCGTTCGCGCCCTCAGCGGCTGCCGCGACGGGCACTAGACTCGCTCCGGTGTTGACGATCACGACCAAGTCGCCGTATGCGGTCCGCGCGCTCACCGAGCTCGCCCGTCGCGGCGAGGCCGAGCCGGTTCCGATCGGCGAGATCGCCAAGGCCCGCGACATCCCGGTCCAGTTCCTCGAGGGCCTCTTCGCGACCCTGCGCCGTGCCGGCATCCTCCAGAGTCAGCGTGGAGTCAAGGGCGGCTATCTGTTCGCCCGCCCACCAGCCGAGGTCACCGTCCTCGAGGTCACCGAGCTACTCGACGGCGAGCTCGGCTCCGGCCCCGGCGCCACCGACCAGGTCTGGACCGAGGCAACCGGCGCGCTCAAGACCGTCCTGCGCACGACTTCGATCGCCGACCTCGCCGAGCGCGAGTCCGACGTCGGCTCGCCGATGTACTACATCTAGACGCTGCCAGCCGCTGGGCTAGCTAGGCGTCGAATTCGACTGTTCGGTGCTACGGCGTTGTGGCCGATATCGCGCAGAATCGTCGCGATGGCGTGGTGATCGAGGCGCCGCGCTTACAGAAGATCCAGGTGGGTGGAGGCAAGCTTCCTAACCGTCTTGCAGACGTGCGCTGAGCACCGTCGGGCGCGGGATAGGAGGTGATGCCGATGGAGAGCCTTGCACTCACCATTACGTTGCTTGCCCTCCTGATCGTCTTGATCAGGTGACGTAGGCAACGGCCACCCCGGGGTCCGGCGTCGGTGCGCGCCGGGCCCCACCAACGACAAGGCCCGGCAGGTGCCGGGCCTCGCGTGCACGAGGAAAGCCTCGCACTCACCACTGGCCAGTCTAGCTCGCCCGATAGGCTCGCGCGATGGCGTTGGCTGAGATTCCCTCCAACCCCGCCGATCTGATCGGCGACACGCCGCTGGTCTGGCTGCGGCGGATCGCGCCCGACTGTGGGGCGGAGTTGATCGCGAAGCTCGAGGTGGGGAATCCGGCCGGGAGCGTCAAGGACCGGATCGGGGTGGCGATGATCGATGCGGCCGAGGCGGCGGGGGAGATCGAGCCGGGCAAGACGACGATCGTCGAGGCGACGTCGGGCAACACCGGGATTGCGCTGGCGTTCGTCTGCGCGGCGCGCGGCTATGACCTCGTGCTGGCGATGCCGGAGGGGATGAGCCGCGAGCGCCAGAGCCTGTTGCGGCTCTACGGCGCGGAGGTCCAGATCACCGAGTCGATGGGGGGGATGGACGAGGCTGTCGCCGCGGCACGCGCGATTGCTGACGCCCGAGCCCCTGCCTTCATCCCTGACCAGTTCTCGAACCCGGCGAACCCGGAGATCCACCGCCGCACGACTGCCGAGGAGATCTGGCGCGATACCGATGGCCGCGTCGATGTGCTCGTCGCCGGCGTGGGCACCGGTGGGACGATCACCGGCTGCGGCGAGCGGTTGAAAG
>CAMLNW010000023.1 GCA_946481495.1 uncultured Actinomycetes bacterium | reverse complement strand
GCCGGCTCGCCCGGCAGTCCTACCGCGACGTCGCCCGGCTCCTCGCGCGCGAGGATCGCCACCCCGGCCCAGCGGCCGCCGCTGTGGTGGACCGCCTGGTAGCCGGCAGCCTCGAGCTCGAGCGCCGGGAACGCGTCCGGCGCGCACTTCGTCTCCTGCAGCAGGACGACGTCGGGCGCGTGCTGTTCCAGCAGCTCCAACACGCGCGGCAGCCGCACCTTGAGCGAGTTGACGTTCCACGAGACGAGCTTCACGACCCGCACCATATTTCGCTTCGATGTGCTTGCCCGGCCCACGTCCTTGTGATCTGATGCCCGGATGATCCGACTCGCGCTCGCCGCCCTCATCGCCCTGTCCCTGGCCGTCCCCGGTATCGCCACCGGACAAAGTGGTGACTCAGCAGGTGAACATCAGGCGACGGTCGCCAAGAAAAAGAAGAAGGCGAGCTGTAAGAAGGGCTACGTCCGCAAGCAGGTCAAGGTCACCAAGGGCCCGAAGAAGGGCAAGCGCGTCTCGAAGTGCGTCAAGAAGAAGGGCGGCAAGAAGAAGCCCGCAGCGCCGCTGGTTCCCGACGACCCGAACAGCGGCGGCGTCTACGTCGGCGGCTCGGGCCCGACCGAGCTGAAGATCCTCGTCGGCTACGGCGATGGCAACGGCGTCTCGCTGCGGTTGACGATGCCCGCTGGCTCGATGCAGTGCGACTCGTTCGGCAACCCGGGCGAAAAGGTCCCGAGCGACCAGGACGTCCGGACGTCCTACGAGGGCAGGGTCGACCGCAAGACCGGCGCCTTCAGCGGCTCCGACGGCTCAGGCGCGTTCTCGCGCTCGATGTCCGGCAACTTCCTCCCCGGCAAGCGGATCAAGGCACAGGTCACGTTGACGAACATCCAGCAGGGCCACAGCGCCGGCGGAGCGTGCAGCGGCACCGCGACACGCGACGTCACCTACAAGCCGGGCGTCGCCGGCACGTTCAGCACTCCGTAGCGGCCGTCAACGCCGGTCCAGGACGAGCTGGACAGCGGCGACGAGACCGAACAGCGCGCCGGTGACGATGTGGAAGATGCCATCGGTCTCGTTGTTCGGAAAGGTGAAGACGCCGGCCGGCTCGCTCGACAGCAGCGCCCAGATACCGGTGACGACGAGCGCGACCGCGACGTAGATCGCGTAGCCGAGCGCCCACTTCGGCCGCAGCGCGAAGAAGAACGCCGGTAGGAACAGCAGGAAGCCGGAGGCCGCGTGGACGCCGTTGAAGTCGACCCACAGCACCTGCTCGGTCGGCGCGTCGCCGCCGAACGAGAAGCTCGGCTCGGCGATCAGCCCCGCGGTCGCCCAGGCGAGCTGCAGGATCGCCAGCACGACGATCGCCTTCTGCGCGAACGTCCAGCGCTCACGCTGCGCTACTGCGGCGGCCTCCATACCTGGGGTTGCATTCCAGCACACGTTGCGCGAGGGTCATGGCATGAACGCTCGACGCCCGTCTCCAGCCATGGTCCTTGCGGTACTCGCGCTGGTCGCCGCGCTGACGGCGCCCGCTTGGGCCGCCCCGGTGAAGAAGCTGATCACCGGCAAGCAGATCGCGCGCAATGCGATCACCTCGCCCAAGGTCAAGAACCGCTCGCTGCTCGCGAAGGACTTCAAGCGCGGCCAGCTCCCACGCGGGCCGCGCGGTGCCGTCGGACCGACCGGACCGCAGGGCGTTCCGGGGCCGTCGCTCACCGGCGGGGCGTACGACAACAGCGGGACGATCGGGCCGATCGCCGGCAGCATGACCGACCTCGCCGCGGCGGAGACCACAACCGGCCAGCTCGTCCTTCCGTGGCAGGGGCGGATAACGGCCACCGGCTTCGCCGACGTCGTCAACGCGACCTCCGGGCCAGCCGTGGTCACGCGGACGCGCTGCAACCTGTTCATCAGCGACGGCACAGGCCCCGACAACGGGCTGACCACGTTCAGCCCGAATGCGTTCGGCGACACCCCGGCCACCAACAACTACCACGTGGCGATCCCACTGACGGGATGGGTCGTGAAGCCGCCCGGCACCTACAACATCGCCGTCCGCTGCGCGGTCGTCACCGGCGTCACGGTGAGCCACACAGCCTCGCTGAACTACACGGCTGTGCCGAGCCCCTGAGGACTCAGCCGCCGAAGCCCCAGCGGGCGCGGCGGCTGGAGCCGAAGTGGTCCTTCTCGGCGACGAGGTCGGCGGAGGGGGCATTGAAGACGCCCGTCTTGGAGGGGCCTGAGAGGAAGTCGATGTCGACGCGACCGACGCGGCCCTTGCCGAACTCGATGTAGCAGGAGCCGCGCCCGTCGTAGGGGCCGGGACGGTCGCCGTCGGCCCACTCGGCGATCAGGTTGCGGGCGACGACACGGGCGGCGCCCTCGGCGAAGACGCCGGCCTTCGGGACGCCGGCGGTCGCGACGTCGCCGACCGCATAGACGCCCGGGAAGCGCGTTTGGAGCGTGGCCGAGTCGACCGGCACGTAGCCGTTCTCGGTCATGCCGGCGTCGATCACGACGTCTGGGGCGCGGTGCTTGGGCACGCCGAGGAAGAGGTCGTAGGGCAGCTCGCTGCCATCGTCGAGCAGGGCGACCTTGCGGGCGGGGTCGAGCGAGCCGACGCGGCGACCGCCAACGAACTCGATGTCGCGCTCGGCGAACTCCGCAAGCAGCGCCGCGGAGGTCTCGGGCGACGGCGGCACCGGCGTACCGAGCGGCAGCACGAAGGTGATCCGGCAGTCGTCGCGGACACCGCGCGCGACCAGCTCGTCGTGCAGCAGCAGCGCGCACTCGCTCGGCGCGGGCGGGCACTTGAACGGCGCGTCGGCGACGCCGATCACGACGTTGCCGGAGGAAAACGCCGGGACGATCTCGGCGAGCCGCTCGGCGCCCGCCACGGAGTAGAACTCGTTGCCGCCCTCGGCGAGTGCGGGCGTCGCGGCGACGTCGTAGTCAGCCCCGAGCGCGACGACGAGCACGTCGGCCTCGTGGACACCCGCGTCGGTGGTGACGCGCCGTGCCTCGGGATCGATCGCGGTGACGGTCTCCTGGAGGAAGGTCACCCCCGGCTTCGCGATGTCGCGGTAGCGCATCCGCACGGCGTCCGGGGTCGTCCGGCGGAACATCGCGTCGAGCGTCGAGAGGCCGAAGACGAACGTGTCGGTCTTGTCGATCAGCGTCACTGCGACCTCGTCGCCCAACGCCTCCGACAACATCGTGCTCAGCTCGAGTCCGCCGAACCCTGCCCCGAGAATCACTACGCGCTTGCTCATGCGGCGATGCTAAACGGCGGCAGCCGCGATGGACAGCGACCGGGTGGCGTGCGAGCCTTCAGGTGAGGCTTTGGAGCTCCTACCGGTGATAAGCGACTCGAACAACGGCGCGCGTGGGCGTCGCTCGGGCCTGTTCGGCTTGGGCGAGGCGCTGGTCGGCGTGGCGGCGCGGCCGATCGTGGCGGGTGTCGAGCTCGGGCGGCGCGCCGAGCGCGAGCTGCGCGGCGCGGTCGTGAGCGGCGTCGACGCCGCGACGCTGGCGACCGTCGACGCGCTGCTGGCATCGCCGCTCGCCGGCGAGGTCATCGACCGCGTGCTTGCGAGCCCGCTCGCGCGGCAGACGGTGGAGCGCGCGCTGTCAGGGCCGCTGGTCGAGACCGCCTCGCGCAACGTCGCCCAGTATGCGGTGCTGGAGCGGGTCGCCGACGAGCTGCTGCCGGGCGAGACGGTCGACGCGGTGCTCGAGCGGGCGCAGGCGGCCGACGTGCCGCGCCGCGTCGCCGACCGATTGCTTGCCGACGGCGTGCTCGACCAAACGGTCGCGCGCGTGCTCGAGGGCCCGGAGCTGGAGCGCGTAGTCGAGTCGGCGCTCGACAGCGCAGCGATGGAGAAGCTCGTTGTCCGCGTGATCGAGAGCCGGTTGCTCGAGGAGGCCGTCGAGCGGCTGCTGCAGACCGACGAGCTGTGGCTGATGGTCGACGAGATCGCCCGCAGCCCGGCGGTCGCCGAGGCGATCCAACGCCAGAGCCTCGGCTTCGCCGACGAGGTCGCCGGCGGGGTACGCACGCGCTCGCGCAAGATCGACGACCGACTCGAGACGCGGGCGCGACGCGTATTCAGGCGCAAGCCGCGCGAGACCCCCGGGAGCGGCGCGTGAACGAGGTCGCGGGCCGGGTGCGCGCCGCCGCCCGCGCGCAGCACCACGCCCAGGAGGTCGCGCCAATTCCCCGTGCACCCGAGTACGAGGGTCTCGTCACGCGCGCGCTCGCCTTCGCGCTCGACGCAGCGATCATCAGCGGCGTCTCGGTCGTCGTCGGAGCTGCGGCTGGCTTGATCCTGTCGGTCCTCTCAGTCCCGAGCGGCGTCGAGGCGGCCGTGTTCGGCTTCGCCGGCGGCGTCTGCCTGCTCTGGTCGACCGCCTACTTCGTCACCTTCTGGTGCACCACCGGCCAGACGCCAGGCAACCGTGTGCTCGGCATCCGCGTCTGCGTCGCCGAGGATGGCTCGGCGTTGCGCCCCGCTCGCGCGCTGCTCCGCCTGATCGCACTGACGCTCTGTGCGATCCCGCTCTTCGCCGGCTTCCTGCCGATCCTCGTCGACGACCGCCGCCGCGGCGTGCACGACATGCTCGCGGGAACGGTCGTCGTCGGCGCGCCGGACGAGGTCGTCGTCGTCAGCGACTGATCAGCGACGTGACGGATCGAGGTAGACGTCGTCGATCGTCCACGTCGCCCCGCCGAGCGGACGGAAGCGGAAGGCGATCGGCGACTCCTCGCCGGGCAGCAGCGGCAGCAGGCTGGCGAGCACCGGCAGCGGCGCCGTCGGCTGCCACTTCGTGTTCGGCAGCACCACGCCGACCGGCAGCGAGAGGACCTGTCCGCTCGCGGTCTCGAACAGCACCTCGACCGACAGCGTCGACAGCAACAGCAGCCCGCCCGAGCTCTTGGCGAAGAAGCGCATGAACGGCTTGTGGATGCCGGTGCACATGACCGGGCTGGTCGCGACGCTGCCCGGCGGGAGCGACAGCGACTTCGTCTCGTCCGCCCCGTGCACGTAGAAGGATTCGTTGCCGTCGACGACGCGCGCCTTCGAGAGGCTCCAGCCGGCCGCGCCCTGCTCGAACGTGCCGTCCGGGACCAGGTGGTAGCTGAGCGGATCGAGCCAGCGGGCGAACGGCCGCTCGAGCTGCTGCTCCTCGCAGTTCGAAGCCGAGGCCACCAGCACCCCGGCGTTGGCCGCCGGCGCCGAGGCCATTGCCACGGCTGCGGTTGCCACCGCCGCCAACATCGTCACTCGCACTCGTCCGCCCACTTGAACTCCCTTGTCGTTGATCTAGCCCGGCAAGGATTGGTCTTTTTGGCATATAGCGCCAGGGAGCTATGCGTCTAGTACGGACGGCCATGTCTTACCCGACATGCGCTGAGGCTATAGGCCAGTTGTCAAGCGGATTTCAGGCCGCCTGAATCGGGAGTCCGGTTGAACGAAATCGTGCGCGGTAGTCAGACGGCCCGACGCCGACGACGCGCAGGAAGGCGCGGCGCATCGTCTCGGGGCTGCCGAAGCCGCAGTCGGCGGCGACGGTCTCGACCGGCGCGGTAGTGCGCTCGAGCCGCTCGCGTGCAGCCTCGACGCGGACCCGCTCGACGAAGCGTGCTGGCGTCGTGGCGGTTTGGTCGGCGAACAGGCGGCGCAGGTGGCGCTCGGAGACGGCGGCGCGCTTGGCGAGCTGGGCGAGGCGGTGGTCGGCGGCGGGCTCGGCGACGACGGCGTCGAGGACCTGGCGCAGCGGCGAGGCGACGGCGCCCGGAAGCGCCAGCCGCTCGGAGAACTGGGACTGGCCGCCGGGCCGCTGGAGGAACATGACGGTCCAGCGCGCGACGGCGCGGGCGACGTCGGGGCCATGGTCCTCCTCGATCAGCGCGAGCGTGAGGTCCATACCGGCGGTCGATCCGGCCGAGGTCATCGTCGCGCCGTCGCGGACGAAGATCCGGTCGGGCTCGACGGCGACGCGCGGGTGGCGGCGGGCGAGCTCGGAGCAGAACGCCCAGTGGGTCGTCGCGGACTTGCCGTCGAGCAGCCCGGCGCCGGCGAGCAGGAAGGCGCCGGTGCAGACCGAGCAGGTCCGCCGGGCGCCGGCGGCGACGCGCTGTATCCCGGCGGTGAGCCGCTGGTCGCCGGCGACCTCGCCGACGCGCATGCCGCCACCGACGATCAGCGTGTCGACGGCGCGCGGGCGGACGTGGCCGAGCGGCTTGTCGGCGGCGATCCGCAGTCCCGCCGATCCGCGCACCGGCGCGCCGTCAGGCGTCGCGATCGTCACGCGGTAGCCGCGCCCGTCGCCGAGCAGCTGTGTGGCGGCGTCGAGCATCTCGGCCGGGCCGACGAGGTTGAGCAGCTGCATGCCGTCGAAGCCGACGAGCACGACCTGGCGTTTGGGCGGCGCCACGGGGAGATGGTGACCTGTCCGGCAGATGTCCGCAAGGACGGATGCCCCTCGTATTCGGACATGCCTTCCCCGGTGCGGCCCGACCCGTGGTTCGATCGCCGCCATGAGAGTCGAACTGCTCGATGTCGGCTGGCTGACGGTGCCCGCCGGGATCGTCCGCCGCGACGCCCCGCTCGACGAAACGATCCGCTTCCCCGTGCCGGCATACCTGGTCGAGACCGGCGGGGAGCGGATCCTCGTCGACACCGGCCTGAATCCGGCGGCGGTCGCGGACGTCGCCGCCCACTACGGCCGCCCCGACGCATTCGGGCCGTTCGTGCCCGAGCAGGAGGCGTCGATCGCTGACCAGGTCGACCTGGGCACGATTGCGATGGTCGTGATGACCCACCTCCACTTCGACCACGCCGGCGGCCTCGAGCTCGTCCCACCCGAGGTCCCGCTCGTGATCCAGCGGGCGGAGTGGGACGCCGGCCACGACGCCGACGCCATCGCGCGCAACTTCTTCCTGCCGCGCGACTACGACTCCGTCGCGCGCGAGGTGCGCCTAGTCGACGGCGACCACGACCTGCTCGGCGACGGCTCCGTCCTGCTGCTGTCGACCCCCGGCCACACACCGGGCCATCAGTCCGTCCGCGCCGGCGACGTCGTCATCGGCGGCGACGTCACCCACTTCGCCTCCGGACTCGACGACCACCGCTTCCCGATCTTCGGCGACCACGCGGCGCAGGGTCGATCGGCCGAGCGCCTCGAGCAGCTCCGCGACGCCGGGCGCACCGTCCTGCCGGGCCACGACCCTGAGGTGCTGCGGCCCGGCATCGTCTAGCGTGGCCCGCCGATTCCCGCCGCGCGGAGTGCGATCGCCACTGTTTGGGAGCGTTGGCCGAGAACCTTTAGCGACGCCGATAGGGTCCGCGACCGATGAGACCGGGCCGACTTCCGCTATCGCGGCACCGGCGGGACCGGCGCCTGTTCAGGCCGATCCTGGCCGGCGCCACCGCGCACGACCGCGCGATCGCCTGTCTCGGCGCCGGCGTGGGGATCGCGCTCGTGGGCCTGGTGGGCATCGCGCTCCACGGCGATGGGACGACGTCGCCATGGATCGTCGCGCCGATCGGCGCCTCGGCCGTGCTGGTCTTTGCGGTGCCGGCGAGCCCGATGGCGCAACCGTGGCCGGTGGTCGGTGGCAATGCCTTGTCGGCGCTGATCGGGGTCGGCGTGGCACACGCGCTCGGCGGCGGAGCATTGGCCGCCGGCCTCGCCGTCGCGCTCGCGATCGGCGCGATGTCGCTCGCGCGCTGCCTGCACCCTCCGGGCGGCGCCGCCGCGCTGCTGGCGACGCTCGGCGGACCTGCGGTCGAGTCGGCCGACTGGCTCTTCCCGCTGACCTCGGTCGCGGCGGACGCCTTCGCATTGGTCGTGGCCGGCTGGGCGTTCCACAAGCTCTCCGGGCACGCCTATCCGCATCGGCCGCCGACGACGGCGCCAACGACGACCGACGACCCGCCGCCTTCACACCGCGTCGGACCCAGCCCCGCCGACGTCGACGCCGTGCTGGCGCAGATGGGCGAGACCTTCGACATCGACCGCGAGGATCTCCAGCTGCTGCTGCACGAGCTCGAGGCGCGGGTGCTCACGCGCGAGCGCGCCGACCTGACATGCTCGGAGATCATGTCGCGCGACGTGATCTCCGTCGACCGCGACGCCGACCCGGACGTGGCCCGCCGCCTGCTGCTCGACTCCGGCGTCCGCCTGCTGCCGGTGCTCGACGCGGATGGACGACCACTAGGCGGCGTCGGCTTGCGCGAGCTCGCCCGACCCGCGAGCGCCGTCGCCGACGTGATGGCCCCACCGCTCACCGCCGCACCGTCCGATCCCGCAACCGAGCTCGTCGGACCGCTGACCGACGGGCACCGCCATGCCGCGATGGTCGTCGACCCGGCCGGGCGACTGGTCGGTCTGGTCACTCAAGCCGATCTGCTCGCCGCGCTCGCCCGGCCGTCCGCGGCGGCGTTGGCCGCGCCAGTCTCGCCCTAGCAGACCCTCCTCACGCGCCCGAGAGGATTCGAACCTCTGACCTTCGGTTCCGTAGTCCCGGCCTGAGGGGCGTTTGAGTGCGTTGGGGTGCGTTCTAGAGTGGTTGTCGGCGGGGCGAGTTCGTTGGGGATCGTTGGGTTCTGTGGGGCCTGTTGCCCTTTTGTTGCCCACCGATCCGGCCCTCCGGTCCGGGAGACCGCCGGCGAAGTTCCGCGAATTCCCCTGTTCCGCTGACAGCGGAACGGCCTGATTTCGAGAAAGACCGGCCCGGATGAGGGGCATGTATCGCGTATCGATACGCGATACATGCGGCGGGCTGAACCGGCCACAGCGAGCCGCATCGCGCCGTGGCGGTTGGGAGATGTTCGAAATAGCGCGTTCTGCTCTATTTCGAGCGCAAGTGGTCGCGCAGCAGACCAGCCTCGACATCGATGCGTTCCTTCAGGAGCCTCTCGGCCAAATTCCTGACGCGCGCACCCTCACGACTCCGCAGCGCGTCGACCAGCGCCAGGCGCTCTGCCAGCTCCGGGTCTGACTTCGCCGCATCGGGAACCATGGGATGCAGCGGCTCGAACAAGAGCCACGCACCTTGCCAAGAGCGAGCGGCCACACAGGCGGCAGATCGGTCGTAGCCGCCAGCTCACCCTTCAAGGGCTCCGCAGCCCAAGAAGTCGGGATCCCCGGCACCTCGCCTCCGCGCCTAGCCGGGAAGTAGAACTTCACCGCGTGGATGAGGAATTCCTCGGCGTGCGGGATGTGAACTCCCCGGCGCATCCCCCAACGCAGCCAGGCGTCGTCGAGGCGGCGCAAGGAGCGATGAGTACCGGCGACATTGAAGCCGAGCTCAGCCGAGAGCTGGCGCGCACCCACCGGCTCGCTCCGGCCGAGCAGCTTCAACAGCACGACAACATCCTGGCCCCTGAGCACAGCCTACGTTCCACGTTTCGGAACATGAAACGGCGGCCGCGTCCGACAGAGGCGGCTACCGAGCTTCGACATCGCGAGACAGCGTATATGCTGGCTGCTGCAGCCGTGTCGCCCAGTTGCTCCAGACAACACCGCCCCTACGCACACTCTCCTCCTGCGGAAAGCCCAGTCCTGAGCCGAGATGACCGAGTTTCCCGAGATCACATTCCGCGATGGACCAATTGGACCTCGAGCCGCGTTGGTAGGCGGCCCAGATATCTGGGAGGTAACCCAAACCATCGACAGCCACCCGGACGGCAAGGCCACAGTTCGCGCGACCGCTGAACTGCTCAACCTCACCGAGCAGCAAGTCCAGGCAGCGATCGACTACCGGGCAACCAACCTGGACGAGATGGCCGCGCGGACCCCCGTCGATAAGCCCGAGATGGCGCCGCTGCCGGCCGGTTGGGGCGAGACGCTGACCGGCGAGCCGATGCCCAACGTCGTAGCCGCCGTTCATCGCTCGCGCGGCGACGACTGAGGCGAGTCCTCTCTACCTGGTGTGTCGTCGATCAGTTGGGTAATGCGCCGGCAGCCGGTGAGGAAGGCCGGCTAGCAGGCAAGCGGCGCCGTGCGACGCCGCATTGCGTCCTCGACCGTGCGGCCGACAGTCTCCGATGTATGCGTGATCTCCACCGCGAGATCATCGCCCCCCGCGACGAGCTTGCCAGCAAACTCGTCCGCGAACGAGTAGCTCACGTGCTGCACGTCGGCGAAGTCCACGATCAGCGTCGAGGAACCACCCGCGCGCTCTAGTGCTTGCTCGCGGAGCTCCTGCCCCCGACCGCGCGTCGCAAACGACGTGCCGAACTCGCTCAGTAGGAATCGGGTCACCATCTCCGCTCCTCAGGCTCGCTTGACCACATCTGCCTGCCGACGATATCGCCTCTCACGGACACCGTCCGACTTAATCACTCGACCGAGACAACGTCATAGCTGATCCAGGTCCCACGCCGAGGTCGCGTGACCTCCACGGGATCGACGATCACCGCCTCGTCGACCAGGCGAACCCGCACGTGCCCCTTCGCCGAGCGGACGTCGAGCGTCAGAGCCGACATCGCGCGGCGCAACTGCGCGCCATGCGCCTGGTCGAGAACCTCGGCGTAGCCATTGCCACGCATTCGGTCGCCAGTACCCGTCACGCCCCGATCCAGGACTCGACCAATGGCGCCTGAGTCGTCTTGCCACTCGGGGTGCTGTGCCCGGATGTGCTCGGGAATTCCGATTCCCAGATCTGCGATCGCCAGCCGAAAGGTTGGCTGCGGGTAGTCCAGACGATCCGCGGCAACATAGGCACCCAACTCGCTATCGCCGTGAAGGATCGCGTGGTAGCTGGACAGCCGCCGAAGATCCAACACCGCCGCCGCCTCCGAGCGTGCCGATGGGAGGGGGCCGAATATGCCGCTCGGCAAGCCTTCGGCGATGCGCATGTCGGCGAGGTGTTGCGCAACCGCGGGATCGCTGGGCGAGGTCACAGACACCGCATGGCCGGCAGCGAGATGCCAGTCGACGAACAGTCGCAGCCGAATCAAGAACATCGGATGGGTTGGCCCGAGCTCGGAGGCGTCAACCGTGATCGGTGACTTCAGATCGCGCTCGAGCAGAAAGTCGTTGCGATAGCCGTCCCCGCCGCCGGTGCTTGGACCTAGCTTGATGGTCGTTCCCACTCGCGGATCATTGCGCCGCCGTACGACGGCGTCTGGACCGCTACCCGCCGTCAGCGCCGTCAGCGCGACTCATCGCCTCCATCCATTCGAGCAGCGCGATCGCCTCGCCCCGTTGTGAGACCCGCATCCCGTTCGGCCACGTCAGCCTCATCTAGCCTCGCGGACATCGGCGTCAAGGATTCGTTGAAAGCCAAGTAGGTCGTCGCTCATCCGCTGGCAAAGCCCGATGAACTCATCGCGATTCTGTGTGGGGATGTTGCTGTTGTGCTGGCGAATAAGAAGCTCCTTGAGAGCCCTTTCGACATTGTCGCGAGGGAGTTGAAGCAGCTGCTGAGCAACTAGCACCGCCATATCCGACCTGCCATTCCACTGTCCCATCCCGACAGGCTGCGGATTCAGAATCGCCCAGCATCCGATCCGCCCTGCGGAACTGCTCGACGGCGACTACCGAGGTAGTGCTTCATCGAGCTGGGCATCGGCCCATGCTCGCGTCTTGTCAACTGCGCGGTGAGTGGCAGGACGATCGAGCACCGCGTGGGTCTCGTCGTCGTAGCGAAACTGGACGGCCCATGGCGAGAGAGCGATCAGGTCTTCCTGACGAACTCCCGCCGGGGCTTCCACTCCGGCCCCGTCCAGCAGCGTCAGTAGGTAGGCAATGTTGTGCGTGCGGTCGTAGGCGACGCCGTTGCGAACGAGGACAGCCTTAATCAGCTTCTCGACGCCTGCTGCGCATGGAAGCCAAGCGTCTCGTCCATAACCTCGGGAATGTCGATTAGCCGGCGCACCACGTCCTCATCCCCTGCCGCCTTACGGCTCAACAGGAGCGCAAGGTCGGGTGGCTCAGGCGGAGTTGACAACGACGCGCCCCTGAGTCATAGCCTCGTGAATCATCGAGCCCTGGACTGCGCCCCACTCGCGAGCGTAGTCCTCGCTCACTACGACCACGTCGGCCGGGACGCCAAGTCGGCCTACTACCCCCATCAGCCGAGCGGCCTCGGCAAATCGATCATCGACATCGGGCTCAACCACAAGGAAATCCAAGTCGCTTCGATTGTCCGCCTCCCCGCGGACGTGCGATCCGAAAAGGATCACACGCGCAGAACCGCCGGCCTCATCAGCGAGGGCCTTCCCAGCCTTCTGGATGGTCGCCTCTGAAAGCACGAAGCGCGCCCGAGAGGATTCGAACCTCTGACCTTCGGTTCCGTAGACCGACGCTCTATCCAGCTGAGCTACGGGCGCAAGTGGCCCTGGAGGGGCCGGCAGGCCATTCTAGGCGGATCGGGGATGTGGTGTGGATGGGCCTAACCTGGAGGGTCCCGAGGAAAGGATTGAGATGAAGTGGAGTCGGCTTGCGAACCAGGCGGCGGACCAGGCGAAGAAGGTGGTCGACAGCCGGGGCGGCACGGATGGGCTGAAGCGGGATGCGGAGAAGCTGCGTGAGATCGCGACCGGCAAGGGGACGGCGAAGGAGAAGGCGCAGCGGGCGGCCGACCACCTGAAGCAGAAGCCCGGCGAGCCCGGGTCTCCGAAGACCGACCGGCCCGAGCAGTAGCACCGCTCCCGCTAGATCTGCAGCTCGTCGCGCGCCGAGCGGACGCGGGCGATTGCTTCGTCGGAGGACAGGCCGAGACCGCGCAACAGGTCGGTAGCGGTCGCGCGAACCTGGCCGACGATCACGTTGACCGACAGGTTCCCGGTCTGCTCGAGCGTCGCGGTCGCTCGGGCGGAGGCGCGCAGGGCGGCATCGACGGCGGGCGAGTCGGGCTTGGGATCGGCGAGGTGGCGGTCTAGCCCGCGGGTTGCGGCGGCGAGATCGCGGATGGCGTCAGTCACCAGCTCGGGGATGCGATCGTCGAGCTCGATCGCGCGGCGCGCGGCGCGGGCGAGGACGCGCGTGTTGCGGATCGCGAGATCGACTGAGTGGGCGGCGGCGGCAAGCCGCTCGACGCGCTCTCGCTCGCGACGGCGCGTCGGGGCGATCTGAGTCGTCTCGCGGCCCGCGCCGACCGCGATCTGCAGCTCGCGCACCGCCGGGTCGAGGTCGCGGGCACGCTCGAGCGCCTCCTGGACGGCGTCGTGGTCGCCGGCCGCCAGTGCGTCGGCGATGTCGACCAGCGTCCCGGACAGCCGCGCCAACAGCGGCTCGATCTGCCGCAGCACGTGCCGCACCGGGTTGACCGGGACGAGCGCGTTGACGATCAGCGCCACCCCGCAGCCGACTAGCGCGTCTACGAACCGCTCGCCCGAGTAGGAGCCCTGCGGCATCTGCAACGTCGTCACGAGCACCGCCGAGATCGCGGCCTGGTTCACCAACAGCACGCCGCCGCCCGCGATCACCGCGGCGGACATCGCGAGGCAGATGACCAAGACGAGCTGCCAGGTGCCCGTTCCGGTGGCGATCACGATCAGGTCGGCGACGCCGATGCCGAGCGCCACGCCCAGCGCCAGCTCCCACGCGCGCGTGCCGCGGCGGTCGACCGCCAGGCCGAGCGTCAGCAGCGCCGCGATCGGCGCGAAGAACGGCTGCTCGTTGTCGAGTACGTCGTTGGCGATGAACCATGCGACGCCCGCCGCCGCCGCAGCGAGCGCTATGCGTGGCGCAGCAATCCGCAGAGCGGCGGCGCGGTCGAGCAGGAGCGGACGGAGGTCGGAGCGCTTCAGGACGTCAAGTCTCTCGCGCGCGGCGGCAGACCGCAGGCTCGCCGTCACGGAGGTCGTTCGACGCCAGGCGTCGGCAGCTAGTGCCGGCGCTTCTGAATCTCACGCCAGCCACGGCGTGCGGCGGCGGCGCCAATTCGACGG
The DNA here is from genome assembly GCA_946481495.1 of uncultured Actinomycetes bacterium. The sequence goes on along the minus strand of CAMLNW010000023.1, from coordinate 3,671 downwards.
CTGCGCGGATGCAGCGCCGCGAGAGTGATCCAGCCTCCGGGGAGCATGCGCGCGCCGCGCTTGGCGGCGTGGGCTTTGAGCAATGACTTGAGCATCACGCCCGAGCTACCCGGCGAACGACCCATCGAACCACGAATGGCGCCAAGATCACCAGCGACAGGAGACGCAGGGTCTGGACCGCCACCACGAACGTCGTGTCGGCGCCCGCGCCGAACGCCACGGCGAGCACCGCGTAGAGACCGCCGGGCGTCGTCGCCAGGTAGGCCTCGAGCAGGCTCGCCGAGGTGGTAGCGCTCAGGCCGAGCGCGAACAGGAACGAGCCGGCCATCAGCGCGAGGATCGCGACGATCACCGGCACGAGCAGCCGGCCCATCGCGCGCAGCGTCTCGGCCGTGAAGCGCAAGCCGACCTCGAGCCCGATCAACGCGAACGCAAGCTCGCGCGCCAGCGGCGGCACGTCGAGCGCGTCAGGCCAAGCCAGGGTGATCGCGCCAGCGAGTAGCAGCGGGCCGAGCAGCGTCGCCGCCGGTAGCTTGGTCAGCCGCCCCGCCCAGGCGCCGACCACCGCCACGCCGATCGTCAGCAGCCAGTCGCTCAGCCCGGCGAGCAGCGGGCCGTCGTCCGGCCCGCCTCCGCCCCCGGCCGTCGGAAAGCCAAGCGCCACGACGATCGGGATCGACAGCACCACGACCAGCACGCGCAGGTACTGCATGAACGCCACCAGCCGCGCGTCGGCCCCGAGCTCGTCGGCCATCGCGACGATCCCCGACGCGCCACCGGCGACCATCCCGAGTGCGCCCGTCGGCGCGTCGAGCTCGGTCGTCCGCGTCAGCACCAGCCCAGCGGCGATGCTGAGCACCAGCGTCCCGACGCTCACCACCGCCACCGGCAGCCAATCGTCGGCCAGCGACGAGAGCGACGACGACTCGATGAACGTGCCGAGCATCACGCCGAGCGTCGCCTGAGCGGCGATGAACCAGCGGCGCGGGATCGTCGTGCGGCTGCCCGGCAACAGCAGCGCCACGACCAGCCCGACGAGCAGCGCCGCGAATAGGAACGCGCTGTCGAGACCGGCGACGTCGAGCAGCGTGCCTAGCGCGAACGTGACGAGACCCACCGGCAGCAGCGGCGCGAGCATCCGCCAGCGCGTGGGACGTGGTGACGGCGCGACGCTCACCGCGCCGACACTAGACCCGGACGCGCAGCCGCGTCCGTCACCGCATCGGCAGCAGCTCCGGCCGGCGCAGTCGCAGCAGCCCGAACGCCGCCACCGTCGCCGAATCGGCAATCGTCCCGTCGACGATCATCTGCTCCACGCGCGCGAGCGGGAACCTACCGACGCGCAGCCCCTCCTCCTCCGGCTCGAGCGCCTGCTCGCCCTGCGTCAGGTCGGTCGCCAGCCAGACGTCGAACGGCTGGCCGGTGATTCCGTAGGCGAAGAAAAGCCGGCCCAACTTCTCCATTGATCCGGCGCGCAGCCCGGTCTCCTCGGCGAGCTCGCCGCGCGCGAGTTGCTCGGGATCGGGCTGATCCTCCCCGTCCCACGCCCCCTGCGGCAGCTCCCAGAACCGCGCGCCGACCGGGTGGCGGAACTGCTCGACGAGCACCGTCTCGTCGCCGTCGATCGCGATCACCGCCGTCGCCGGGGCCTTGTCGACGACGGCGTACAGACCCTCCGACCCGTCCGCGCGCACGAAGCGGTCCTCGCGCAGCCGCATCCACTTGTTCTCGTAGACGGTGCGCGAGGAGGTCACGCGCGGAGCGGGCGGAACGTCGCCGACCCCGCTCAGACGCTCACCACCCGGTAGCGCCGCACGGCGAGCGGGGCGAAGATCGCGATCAGCACCACGCACCAGACGAACGACATCCAGACGTCGGAGTGCGCCGGCGTCGAGAGCCAGAGGTGGCGGACCGCGTCGACCACCGTCGTGATCGGGTTGACCTCGGCGAACTGCTTCAGCCCGTCCGGCATCGACGCCACCGGCACGAACGCCGACGAAGCGAACGTCAGCGGGAAGATCGCCGTGAAGCCGATCGAGTTCGCGGTCTCCGGCGACGACGAGAACAGCCCGATCAGCGCGAAGATCCACGAGAACGCGTAGCCGAACAGCAGCAGCAGCACGACCCCGAGCAGGATCTTCCCGATGTCGGAGTCGAAGCTGAAGCCGGCGAGGATCCCGACGGCCAGCAGCACGAACAGCGACAGCAGGTTGAGCGGGATGTCGGAGAACGTCCGCCCGGCGAGCACCGCGGAGCGCGACATCGGCAGCGAGCGGAAGCGATCGATCAGTCCCTTCTGAACGTCCTCGGACAGACCGAGCGCGGTCACGAATCCACCGAAGGCGATCGACTGGACGATGATCCCCGGCATCAGGAAGTCGACGTAGTCGAACCCGGGCGTGACGATCGCGCCGCCGAAGACGTACACGAACAGCAGCACGAACATGATCGGCTGGACCGTGTAGGCGATCAGCAGGTCGGGCTGACGCGGGATCCGCTTCAGGTTGCGGCTGGCCAGGACGACCGTGTCCGAAGCCGCCATCGCTAGCGCGCTCATGCGCCTACCTCCTCGGCCACCGGGGCCGTCTCGTCGTCGCTCTCGGAACCGTCCTCGGCGCTGTGGCCGGTGAGCGAGATGAACACGTCGTCGAGCGTCGGCCGCCGCAGGGCGACGTCCTGGATGCCGACGTTCTCCTCGTCGAGCCGCCGCACCGCTTCGGCGATCGCCCGACCGCCGCGCTTGCGCACCGACGCGCGCACCCAGCCGTCGTCGGCGGTCGGCGGATCGTCGGAGACGAACGCGAGCGCGGAGATCGCCCGCTCGACGCTGGCGCCCTCCTCGAGCTGGACCTCGAGCCGCTCGCCGCCGACGCGGTCCTTCAGCTCGTCGGCGGTTCCCTCGGCGATCGCGCTGCCGTGGTCGATCACGACGATCCGGTCGGCGAGCCGGTCGGCCTCGTCGAGGTACTGCGTCGTCAGCAGCACGGTCGTGCCTGCCGCCGTCATCCCCTCGATCGTCTCCCACATCGAGATCCGACCGCGCGGGTCGAGCCCGGTCGTCGGCTCGTCGAGGAACAGCACCGGCGGGCGAGCAACGAGCGCGGCGGCGAGGTCGAGCTTGCGCCGCATGCCGCCCGAGTAGGTCTTCGCCGGGCGCTTCGCCGCGTCGACGAGGTCGAACTGCTCGAGCAGCTCGTCGGCGCGCGTGCGCGAGACGTCACGGCCGAGGTGGTAGAGCCGCCCGACCATCTCGAGGTTCTCCTTGCCGGTCAGGTTCTCGTCTACTGCCGCATACTGGCCGGCGAGCCCGATCCGCGAGCGCAGCTCGACCGCATCGTCGACGACGTCGAGACCGGCAACCGTGGCGCGGCCCGAGTCGGGGTCCAACAGCGTCGTGAGAATCCGCACGGCGGTCGTCTTGCCGGCGCCGTTCGGCCCCAGCACGCCCAGCACGGTGCCCTCCTCGGCGGCGAAGCTCAGGCCGCACAGCGCCTGCGTCTCACCGAATGACTTGTGTAGATCCTCAGCGAGGATCGCGGGGGTACTCAATCCCAATCCCATCTACTCGAATGCGAACCAGTCACCGTATAGACCGGCGCGGAGTGCAGAAGTAATCGGCCAGTGAATCAGGCGGCGAGGCGATCGATGCCGGGCGCCGCGATCGGCTCCGG
>CAMLNW010000022.1 GCA_946481495.1 uncultured Actinomycetes bacterium | reverse complement strand
GTGCGATACCAGTAGACCTGCTGATGATGCGAGCCGGTCGTCATCACGATCTGGCGGCTGATGCGGGACCGCTCACTGCCCCCGGTTCGATCCGGATCGTCCTTAGCTCGTCTGCAGCGCGTCCATCGTGTCTCATGCGGCCACCTCGGTCGGGGAAGCCACGTCGACGTGGCCAACGGTTGCGATCGGCAGCTGGAGGAAGCGTGTGCCCAGCCGCTTGAAGTCGTCTACATCGCCGGTCGCGAGGAAGCGATAGTCGCCGCGCCGATCGCGCGGCGCGGCGCTGCCGGCGGCCTCGAGCTCGCGCTCGACCTCGTCGACGATCGCCTCGCCTGAGGTCACGATCTCGACGCCGCGGCCGAGGCAGCGCTGGATCGCCGGCCGTACGAGTGGATAGTGGGTGCAGCCGAGAATCACCGTGTCGACGTCGGCCGCGCGCAGCGGCTCGCAGGCCCGCTCGACGGCCGCGACCGTGCGCTCGTCGATCTCGCCGCCCTCCTGGATAATCGGCGCGAGCTCGGCGCTGGCCACCGCATGCAACGTCGCCGCACCATCCGATGCCTCGCTCAGCGCGCGTTCGTAGGCGCCGCTGGCGACCGTCGCCGGCGTCGCGAGCAGGCCGACGCGGCCGTTGCGCGTGGTCGCTGCCGCCACGCGCGCCTCGGGGTAGATCACGCTGACGACCGGCACCCGGTCGGCAAGCTCCTCGCGCAGTCCGGGCAGCGCCGCCGAGGTAGCCGAGTTGCACGCGACGACGATCAGCTTCGCCCCCTCGTCGAGCAGGATGCCCGCGAGCTCGCGCGCGAAGGCGCGCAGCTCCTCCGGCTCACGCGTCCCGTACGGGAAGCGCGCGGTGTCGCCGAGGTAGAGGAAGTCCTCGTGCGGCAGCGACACGAGGCACTCGTGCAGGACGGTCAGGCCGCCGACACCGGAGTCGAACACGGCCACGGGCAGCTCGCGCTGGGACGACACAGCGAGCATCGTGGCACGCGGGTCGGCGGCGTGACCGTCCGCCGCTCAGAACTCCACCTTGCGTACGGCGTCCTTGATCTTGCCGAGGATCACGTCGCCGAGCTCCTGGCCCTCGTCGGTCTTGAAGCCCTTCATCGCGGCCACGACACCGGCCATGATCAGCGCGACGAGCAGGATCAGTGCGACGTACTCGACCGTGCCCTGTCCGGCCTGGCGACGCAGGCGATTGGACGTGGCGATCAGGTTGGCGTGGACGAGTCCGAACAAGCGATACATGCGATGACCTCCGTGGGATCGGATTGACGGAGGCCACCCTCGCCGTGGGCGACACACGGTTCTACGCGGTTGTGTGACAGAACGGCTGCGAAGATGCGCGCCTTATGTGCGGCATCGGCGCCCTCCTCGACCCGGCCGGCTCGGCCCCGCCCGATGCCGGGCGCCGGATGGCTGCCGCGCTGCGTCATCGCGGTCCGGACGGGGAGGCGGTCGTCGCGTACGGACCGACGACGCTCGTCCACCGCCGGCTGGCGATCGTCGACGTCGCCGGCGGCGATCAGCCGCTGCGCTCCGAGGACGGCTCGATCTCGGTCGTCGCGAACGGCGAGATCTACAACCACGAGGAGCTGCGCGCCGAGCTCGAAGGGCGCGGCCACCGCTTCGCGACCCGCTCGGACTGCGAGGTGATCGTCCACCTCTACGAGGAGCACGGCGACGACTGCGTCCGCCAGCTCAACGGGATCTTCGGCTTCGCGATCTGGGACGAGCGTCAGCGCCGCCTGCTCATCGCGCGCGATCCGCTCGGCGTCAAGCCGGTCTACTGGCACAGCGACGGTCGCCGGCTGGCGGTCGCCTCGGAGGTCGGCGCGCTGCTCGCCGCCGGTCTCGTCGAGCCGCGCGTCGACCGCGTGGCGCTCGACCATTACCTCGCCTGCCGCTTCACCCCCGCCCCGCGAACGCTGTTCGAGGGCGTCTCGAAGCTGCCCGCGGCATCGATCCTCGTCGCGACGGAGGACGGCCCGCCGCGCGTGTCGAGCTACCGCGCGGCACCTGCCGCGACAGCCACAGGGCTACGCGGGAGCGAGCTCGAGGACGAGCTGGTCGAACGCTTCGGCGCCGCCGTCGAGCGCCAGATGATGTCCGACGTCCCCTACGGCGCCTTCCTCTCGGGCGGCGTCGACTCGGCGGCGATCGTCGCCGCGATGGCCAGCCGTTCCTCCACCCCGCCCGAGACCTTCACGATCGGCTTCCCCGGCTACGGTGACGTCCTCGACGAGCGCGCCTACGCGGCGGAGTCGGCGCGGGCGATCGGCACGTCGCACCACGACACGGCGATGGAGCAGGACGACTTCACCGACGAGCTGGCGCGGACTGTCATGCACCTCGAGGAGCCGTGCGGAATCCCGTCGGCCCCGGCGCTGATGCAGCTGTCGCACTTCGCCGCGCGCTCGGTCAAAGTCGCGCTGTCGGGCCAGGGCGCCGACGAGCCGCACGGCGGCTACGGCCGCCACCAGGCCGCGCTCGCGCTCGGTGCTGCCCGCCACCTCGGCCCACTGGCGGCTCCTCTACGCGCGGCCGCCGGCCTGCTGCCGGGCAACGAGCGCGCCCGCCGTGCCGCGCGCCTGCTCGGCGACATGCCGGATGCCGAACGGCTGGTGCGGCTGGTCGAGATCACCGGCGAGGAGCTGCGCGGCCTGCTCGTCGGCGGCGCCGGCGAGCAGGCCGCCGCCGAGCGGACCGCGCTGGCGTCCGAGGTGCTCGCCGACGTCGGCGACCGGCCGCTGCTCGAGCAGGCGCTCTACCTCGACACCCACTTATTTCTGCCTGACGGGCTGCTGATCTGCGCCGACAAGATGTCGATGTCGGCGAGCCTCGAGCAGCGCGTCCCGTTCCTCGACGTCGAGCTGATGCGCTTCGTCGAGAGCATCCCCGCCGGTGAGCGCGTCGGCCCACGCGCCGGCAAGCGGCTGCACCGCCGCGCGATGGCCCAGCTCGTCCCACGCCAGATCGTCGACCGCCCCAAGCACGGCTTCTCGACCCCTTACGACAGCTGGCTGCGCGAGTCGCTCGGGACCGAGGTCGAGCGCCGCTACGCTCCCGGCGCCCCAGCCGCCGAGCTGATCGACTCCTCCACCGTCGCCGGCCTCGTCCGCGATCACCGGACCGGCAAGGCCGACCACAAGCGGATCCTCTACTGCCTGCTCGAGCTGTCGCAGTGGCACAGAACCTTCATCGAAGGCGAGACATGAAGCGCATCCTCTATGTACACAGCCGCAAGGCAAGCTTCGTGGCGATCGATCGCGAGATCCTCGCCGAGCGCTACGCGGTCGAGGACTACTACCAGCCGGGCCGCTGGCCGCACCCGCTGCGCCTGATCGCCGGCGTCTGGCGCGCCGACCTCGTCTTGTGCTGGTTCGCCTCCTGGCACAGCTTCTTCCCGATCACGCTCGCCTGGCTGCTGCGCAAGCCATCGGTGCAGATCATCGGCGGCTTCGACACGGCCAACATGCCCGACATCGGCTACGGCCACCAGCAGGGCGGCCTCCGCCGCTGGGCGAGCCGCTGGATCATGCGCCGCGCCGGCCGGCTAGTCACCAACTCGGAGTACAGCCGCTCGGAGATCGCCGCCAACACTCCTTTCCGGCCCGAGGACGTCACGGTCGTCCACCACGGCGTACCGGACCCGTTCGGCCCGATCGACGAGAGCCGTCCGCGCGAGCGGCTGGCGCTGAACGTCGGCGCGGTCGACGCCGGCACGCTCGTCCAGAAGGGCCAGCTCCCGTTCGTGATGGCCGCCCGCGAGTTGCCGGACGTCAAGTTCGTCCTAGCCGGCAAGTGGCTCGACGACTCGATCGACAAGCTCCGCGCGGTCGCCCCGCCCAACGTCGAGTTCACCGGCTGGCTCTCCGACGAGGATCTGACCGACCTCTACGCGCGCGCCACCGCCTACGTCCAGCCCTCCCGCCACGAGGGTTTCGGCCTCGCCGTCGCCGAGGCGATGCTCGCCGGCTGCGTCCCGGTGGTCGTCGACGTCACCGCGATGCCCGAGGTCGTCGCCGACGCCGGCGTCCTGATTCCCTCCCAGGAGCCCGAGGCCGTCGCCGCCGGCATCGCCAAGGCCCTCGAAGCCGGACCTCAAGGTGCCCAGCGCGCCCGCGACCGCATCCTCACCACCTTCCCACTCCAGATCCGCCGGGACGGCATCCTGGCCGTCGTCGCGGAGACCCTCCAGCAAACTCGATGAGTTCTTCTACACCCCAGACGATGCAAATCACTCATCGATACTCCGGGCGAGGGCAGACAAGAATCTGACGTAGCTTTCTACGGGCCAGAACTCATACAAAGCTCCAACTGTTGCCGGGCGAAGCAGGTTCGAGTCGTCCTACCCAGCCCCAGAGCGGTGAGCGGCATGCGGGCTCAGGAAGCTGCCAGCTCCTCCATCGTCGCCACCACCGAGCTCACGAGCGCATCCAAGTCGTAGCCGCCCTCGAGCACGGCGCCGGCCGGCACGCCCAGCTCGGTCGCCAGCTCAGCGACTCGCGATGCCATCTGCCCGTACGTCTCGGTGTCGAGCATGCAGCCGCCGAGCGGATCGTCGCGGTGGGCGTCAAAGCCCGCCGAGACCAGGATCAGGTCGGGGCGATAACTCAGAGCCGCCGGCAGCGCCTGCTCGTCGATCGCCGCCAGCCACTCCGCGGCGCCCGAGCCCGCCGCCTGCGGCAGGTTCATAGTGAACCCCTCCCCCACCCCGCTGCCGTTCTCGTCAGCGCTGCCGGTCCCCGGATAGAAAGGCCAGCGGTGCAAGCTGACGAACAGCACCTCGTCGCTGTCGTAGAAGGCCACCTGGGTCCCATTGCCGTGATGGACGTCCCAGTCGAGGATCAGGACGCGCTCCACGCCGTGGACGGCAAGCGCCTGACGAGCCGCGATCGCGACGTTGGAGAAGAGGCAGAAGCCCATCGCGCGGTCCGGCTCGGCGTGGTGGCCCGGCGGACGCAAAGCGGCGAAGGCGGTCGGCGCCTCGCCGCCGAGCAGCGCGTCCACGAGCGCGCACGCGCCCCCGGCAGCATGCAGCGCGGCGTCCCACGACGCCGGGACGACGGGTGTGTCGAGGTCGAGCGCCTGGCTGTGCGCACACGCCGCGCGGATCCGCTCGACGTGCTCCCGCGGATGAACGCGCAGCAGCTGCTCCTCGGTCGCCGCCGGCGCCTCGCGAACCTCCCAGCCGAGCCAGTCGCGCGCCGCCAGCGCGCCCTCCACCGCACGGATGCGATCGGCCCGCTCCGGGTGCATTCCGGTGTCGTGATCGAGCGACGACGGGTGACGGAGATAGAGCGGCGCCACGTTCCCGTTACCGTACCCGCGTCCGTGCACTCAACGACCGCTACAGCGCTCCGGACGGACGTGGCAGTGATCGGAGCCGGCGCCGCCGGCCTCTTCTGCGCGCTGACCGCCGCGCGCGAGGGCGCGCGGGTGACGCTCGTCTCGCGCACGCCGCTCGACGGGTCGGCGAGCTTCTGGGCTCAGGGTGGGATCGCGGCGGCGCTCGCGGCGGACGACTCGCCCGACCGCCATGTCGCGGACACGCTCGCCGCCGGCCGTGGCGTCGCGCGCGAGAGCGCGGTGCGGGTGCTCTGCGAGGAGTCGCCGGCGCGCGTCCACGAGCTACAACGGCTCGGGGTCCGCTTCGACGCCGACCGCCATGGCGCGCTGGCGCTCGGTCTCGAGGGCGGCCATTCGGCGCGACGGATCGTCCATGCGGGCGGCAGCGCGACCGGGCGGCGGATCACGCGCCAGCTAGCCGCGCTCGCCGCGACGCACGAGCGCATCGACGTGTTCGAGGGCACGACGGCCGACGCGTTGCTGGTCGCCGACGGCCGCTGCGTCGGGCTGCGCACCCGCCGCGGCGACGACCACGCGGAGATCCTCGCCCGTGCGACCGTGCTCGCGACGGGCGGGGCCGCGGCGCTCTGGGAGCGGACGACCAATCCGCCGGGATCGGTCGGCGTCGGGCTCGCGCTCGCCCACGCCGCCGGAGCCGATCTCGCCGACCTCGAGTTCATGCAGTTCCATCCGACGGGGCTGGTCGCCGACGGCGACGACGACGGCTTCCTCGTCACCGAGGCCGTCCGTGGCGAGGGCGCGAAGCTGCTCGACGGCGCCGGCAACCGCTTCGTCGACGAGCTCGCGCCGCGCGACGAGGTCGCGCTGGCAATCGAGTCCGAGCTGCGGCGCGGCGGCGCCCGGTCGGTGGCGCTCGACCTCAGCCCGGTCGACATGGGCCGCTTCCCGAACATCGCCGAGGTGCTCGAGCGCAACGCGATCGACCCGCGACGCGACACGGTTCCGGTCGCGCCGGCCGCCCACTACACGATGGGCGGCGTCGCGACCGACGTCGACGGCGGGGCGTCGCTGCCGAGCCTCTACGCGGTCGGCGAGTGCGCCTGCACCGGGCTGCACGGAGCGAACCGGCTGGCCTCGAACTCACTCGCCGAGTGCTTCGTCATGGGCCGCCGCGCCGCACTCGCGGCGACCGCGGAGCCCCCGGCCGCCGCGAGCGTCGGAGCTCACGCAGCGACGCTGCCGGACCCGCCTTCGGCGGCAACGCGCTCCGCGCTCTGGCGTCATGCCGGACTCCGCCGCGACGCCGAGGGCCTACGTCCGCTGCTCGACGACCCGTTCCCCGTCGCGCGCCTGATCGCAGCTGCCTGCCTGGCCCGCGAGGAGAGCCGGGGAGCGCATCAGCGCAGCGACTGCCCAAACGTCGACCCCACCCTCGACCACACCCACACGATCGTCGACGCCCGCGGCGACGCAACCCTGGAGCGCTGGGAGTGACCGGCGTCGACGAGCTGTTCCAGGAGGCGATGGCCTCGCTGGCGTCAGGCGTCTCGGTGATCACGGCGCGCCGCGCGGAAGGTCAGCCGTGCGGACTCGCCGCGACCTCGGTCTCCTCCTACAGCGCGAACCCACCGTCGCTGCTCGTCTCGGTCGCGCACGACTCGCGCTGCCATGACGCGCTGACGAACGCCGAGCACTTCGGCGTCCACATCCTGCATGCCGGCGAGGAGCCTGTCGCACGCGTCTTCGCCGGCCGCGGCGAAGACAAGTTCGCCGGCCTCGACTGGCGCTGGGACGACGACGTGCCCGAGCTCGCCGGGGCGCTCGCCTACTTGCGCTGCCGTCGCGTCGAGAGCCTGTCGCGCTACGACCACACGATCCTGATCGGCGACATCGAGGCCGGACGGCATGAGCACGCCGAGCCGCTGCTCTATGCCAGACGGCGGATGGACTGGCTGCTGCATCCTCACCGCCATTGAGCCAAGAGGCGGAGTTCGGGCCGTTAACCCGAATTTAACTTTGGATTCGTTTCCAGTACATGAGTCGCTGTTCTAATCGACGGCGTGGGAGAACGGCGGCGGTGACGTCGCCCAAGCAGCAGGGAGGCCTGTATGTACCAATTCAGCCGGGCGATCTACAGGGAGTTGGCGATGGACGTCACCCCTCAGCCCTCCGGTGGCCGGGCCGTCGCACAGGCGCGACTGCTCAGCGAGTGCGAGTCCGCGATGGAGCGGCTCGCGACCGATCGGCACTACTTCGCCCATCCGGTCAAGACTCTGTTCAACGACGTTCGAAGCCTGTTCCCGATCACCAGCCAGCTGCGCGTCTACCGCACCATCGAGCAGCACATGCTCGAGGCCGTCGCCTACGTCGACGAGCAGGCGCGTGACGGCGTGACGTTCGACGGCAGCCCGCTCTGCTGCCACGCGACTACCCGCAAGGGAACCTCCTGCCAGCGCGTTCCGCTGCCGGGAAGCAAGTACTGCCCCTCGCACAAGCACCTCGACAACGAGACGCGCGAGGAGCTCGTCGCCGCGTAACCCCGCCCCGAAGGGCTCGCACCGCGCCCCGGGCATCCGCTCGGGGCGTCCGGAGATAGCGTTGCCGGCGTGATCCTGGGCGTTGACGTCGGCGGCACCTTCACCGACGCCGTGGCGATCGAAGCCGGCGGCGTCCGCACCGGCAAGGCGCCGACCACGCCGGACGATCAGTCACTCGGCGTGATGGCCGCGATCGAGCAGGCGCTGGGCGACAGGAAGCCCGCCGCCGTCGAGCGGCTCGTCCATGGGATGACCGTCGGGACCAACGCGCTGCTCGAGGGCCGCACCGCCCGCACCGCGCTGATTGCGACCGAGGGCTTCACCGACGTCGAGCGGCTCGGCCGCCAGGCACGGCCCGAGCTCTACCGACTCTGCGCGGCCAACCCGGCGCCGATCGTTCCCGACGAGCTGCTGGTCGCCGCGCCGGAGCGCTGCACGCCGGACGGGGTTCTGCGCGCGCTCGACTGCGACGAGTTGCGCCGGCGGCTTGCGGCGCTGCCCGACGACGTCGAGGCGGTCGCCGTCTGCCTGCTGTGGGGGTTCCGCCATCCCGAGCACGAGCGCGAAATCGAGGCGGCCGTGACCGACCTGCTCGACGGTGTCCACGTCTCCACCTCGCATGGCACGGCAGCAGTCTTCCGCGAGTACGAGCGCTGCGTCACGACGATCGTCGATGCGACCGTCTCGCCACTGCTCGGCCGCTACCTCGACCAGCTCACCGCTCGCGCCGCGGACGCCGGCCTGCCGAGCCCCGAGATCATGCTGTCGAGCGGAGGCGTCGTCGACGCCGCGACGGCCGCCCGCCACGGCTCGTGGACGGTGCTGTCCGGTCCCGCCGGCGGCGCCGTCGCCGCTGCCGCCGCCGCGCGCGAGGCCGGCGCCGAGGGCGCGGTCGCGCTCGACATGGGCGGCACCTCGTGCGACGTGTCGCTGGTGCTCGACGGGCGCGTCGCGGTGACCAGCGGGCGCGAGATCGTCGGCCGCTCGCTAGCGCTGCCGATGGTCGACATCCACACCGTCGGCGCCGGCGGCGGCAGCCTAGCGTGGCGCGACGAGGGCGGAGCGCTGCGCGTCGGCCCACGCTCAGCGGGCGCTCGCCCAGGACCTGCCTGCTACGGCCATGGCGGTACCGACCCGACGGTCACTGACGCCAGCCTGCTGGCCGGTCATCTTGCCGCCGACTCGCCGCTGGCCGGCGGCATCGAGCTCGACCGGGCCGCCGCCGAAGCCGCGCTCGGCCGGCTCGCCGGCGAGCTCGGCATCTCGGTCGAGGAGGCAGTCGCTGGAACGCTGCGCGTCGCGGCCGTCGAGATGGCGCAGGCGGCGCGGGTCGTAACCGTCGAGCGCGGCATCGACCCCCGCGGGCTGACCCTTATCGCGTTCGGCGGCGCCGGCCCGCTGCACGCCGCGGCGATCGCCGGCGAGCTTGGAATCCGGCGCCTCCTCGCTCCCGCCGCGTCGGGAGTCCTGTCGGCACTCGGGCTGGCGGTATCCGAGCGCCGGCGCGACCTCGTGGAGTCGGTGCTGTTGACCGGCGATGGCCTGACCCGGGAGGCGATCGCCGCGACCGTCGAGCGCCTCGGCGCGCGCGGCCGCGCCGAGCTCGGCGCTCCCGAGGCCGAGCTGCGGGCGACCTACGAGCTGCGCTACGCCGGCCAGGCCTTCGAGCTGCCGGTCGAAGCCGGCCTCACCCCCGAGCCTGACAAGCTGCGCGGCGCCTTCGACAAGGCTCACACCGAGCGCTACGGATATGCCGATGCCAGCGCCGAGCTGGAGCTGGTGACTGTCCGCGTCGTCGCCGCGCTGCCGGGCACTGAGACTCCTGCCGCGACAGCCGACCCGGCAGAGCACCGCGGCACACGCCGCGCGCGCTTCGGCAACGAGTGGCACGAGGCCGTCGTGCTCGGAGCGGGCAGCGGCGGGATCGCGGGACCGGCGATCGTCGAGCTGCCCGGCTCCACGCTCGTCGTCCCACCCGGCTGGTCTGGAACGGCCGACGCGAGCGGCGTAACGTTGGAACTGGAGTCGGCGTGAGCCTCGACCCGATCGCCCTACAGGTGATGGTCGGCGCCCTGCGCTCGGCCTGCGACGAGATGGGCGCGGTGCTCGTCCGCTCGGCCCACTCGGCGAACATCAAGGAGCGCCGCGACGCCTCGACCGCGCTGTTCGACCGCGACGGACAGATGGCGATGCAGGCCGAGCACATCCCGGTCCATCTCGGCGCGATGCCAAGCGCGGTCGCGGCGATCCTCGACGAGCCGCAGGCGCCCGGCGACGCATGGATCCTCAACGACCCGTTCGCGGGCGGCACCCACCTCCCCGACATCACGGTGATCTCGCCGGTCTTCCTCGACGGCGGCGAGCTGCTCGGCTTTGCAGCCAGCCGCGCCCACCATGCCGACGTCGGCGCGCCGGAGCCGGGCAGCATGCCGGCCGACTCGCGCACGCTGGCCGACGAGGGCGTCGTGATCCCGCCGACCCGTCTCGCGCGCGGCGGCGAGCTCGACCGCGCGCTGCTCGACCGGCTGATCGCCCAGATGCGCAACCCCGACGAGCGCGAGGCCGACCTGCGCGCGCAACTGGCCGCCAACCGCGCCGGCGCGCGGCGGCTCGAGGAGCTGGCGCGACGGCTCGGCGCCGAGGAGCTGCGCGCCGGGATCGCCGCGACGCTCGACTATGCCGAGCGCCGCACCCGCGCACGGATCGCGGCGCTGCCTGACGGCGAGCGGATCGCCACCGACGTCCTCGAGGCAGCCGACGGCGACCTCGAGCTGCGGCTGCGGGCGGTCGTGTCGGGCGACGAGATCGAGCTCGACTTCAGCGGCAGTGCCGCACAGCACGCCGGCAACCTCAACTGCCCGCTAGCGGTCACGCTCTCCGCCTGTTACTTCGCGCTGCGCGTGATCGCCGATCCCGACGTCCCGCCGTGCTCGGGCGCCTACCGGCCGCTGCGCGTGAAGGTGCCTGAGGGCTGCCTGCTCAACGCGACGTCGCCAGCGGCGGTCGTCGCGGGCAACGTCGAGACCTCGTCGCGGGTCGCCGACCTCGTGCTCGCCGCCTTCGGCCACGCGCTCGGCCAGGGGACGATGAACAACCTCACGCTCGGCAACGACCGCTTCACCTACTACGAGACACTCGGCGGCGGTCAGGGCGCCTGCGCCGACGCCGATGGTCCAAGCGCCGTCCACGTCGCGATGAGCAACACCCTCAACACCCCGATCGAGGCGCTCGAGCTCGAGTTCCCGCTGCGTGCCGTCGCATACGAGCTGCGCCGTGGCTCCGGCGGCGACGGTCGCCAGCGTGGCGGCAACGGCGTAGCGCGTGAGCTCGAAGCATTGGCCGAGATGCGCTACTCGCTGATCACCGAGCGACGCCGCCACGCCCCGCCCGGCGCCGACGGCGGCACCCCAGGGCTTCGCGGCCGCAACCTGCTCAACGACGCCGAGCTAGCGCCAAAGACGTCGGGAACGCTGTCGCCCGGCGACCGTCTGCGAATCGAGACGCCCGGCGGCGGCGGGCATGGCGCGAGCGAGGAAGAACTGTGACCGTGCGCACACTTCACTTGATTTAAACGTTCCTCTGCGTCACAATCCGTCGCCCGTGCCGCGCCAGCACTGAGTCAACGTCCTGCGCACGGGACCGGAAGGAATCCCTTTTTCATGCCAGTTGCTTTGAAGGAATGGGCTGTGACCGTGCGCGCTCTAGCGGAGGGTGAGCAGCTGCTCACGCTGCGCAAGGGCGGTAGAACAAGCACTTCGAGATCGAGCACGATCAGTTCTTCCTCTACCCCACCTTCGATCACCAGCGCAACAACCTCGTGCGCGACTCGCACCTACCCGAGCTCGGGCGCGCGCTTGAGGAGGGCGTCTGGCCGGACGGCGACCCGCCCGCCCGCGCTCTGCTGCAGGACGGCGGCATCCCCCAGCCCGACCGGGTCCGCATCCGCGCCTGGGCCGAGGTCTCGGCGAGCTACCTGATCACCGATCCGCGTGCCGTCGACGCGCTGTCGCCGTACTACGTCTGGACGACCGACTACGCCGAAAAGCGGCTCGAATGGAAGCGTCATCACCCGATGCACGTGATCCTGCTGCGTACCTACCGAATTCCGCGTCCGGTCACCGTCAAGGTACGCCCTGAGTACCACGGCTGCCGCTCCTGGATCGAGCTGCACCGCGACCTCCCCTTCGAGGGCACTCCCGTGCTCTCCGACGAGGAGTTCGACCGCGCCGCCGCGGAGATCGAGGCGATCGCCTCGGACGCCGTTCCAGTTCTCGCTTAAGCGGGAACCGGAACGTCAGCGTCTTCTAGCACCGCGAGCAGCGCGGTGACGACGCCGGGATCGAACTGGTTGCCGGAGCCGGCGATCAGCTGCTCCCGAGCGTCGGACTTGGACAGCGAGTCGCGGTAGGGCCGCTCGGCGGTCATCGCGTCGTAGGCGTCGCAGGCGTGGACGATGCGAGCGCCGAGCGGGATGTCCTCGCCAGCGAGGCCGTCGGGGTAGCCGGCGCCGTCCCAGCGCTCGTGGGCGTGGCGGACGAGCGGCCGAACGTCTTCGAGGAACTCGACCGAGGACAGGATGCTCTCGCCGACGACGGTGTGGCGCTCGATCTGGAGGCGCTCGGTCTCGGTCAGCGGGCCGCGCTTGTTGAGCACCTCGTCGGAGACCGACACCTTGCCGATGTCGTGGAAGATCGCGGCCAGGCGCAGTGCGCGAACGTCGTCCTGACTCAAGTCGAACCGCTCTCCGACAGCGGTCGCCAGCTCGACCACGGCACTGGACGAGCCGCGCTCGCGGTCGCCGGCCTCGAGCGCGGTGGCCAGCGCCTGCGCGGTGCCGATGTAGGCGCCGTCGAGCCGCTCGTAGAGCATCGCCGAGCGCAACGCCGAGCCGACCTGGCCGGCGACGGTCTGCACCAGACGCGCGTCATCCTCGTCGAAGGCGTTCGGCCGCTCCTCCTCGATGTCGATCGCTCCCCAGAGCTCGTCGCCGACCCAGAGCGGCACGACCAGCTCGGAGCGCACGTCGGCGGTCTCCGGCTTCGCCACGTAGTCCGGCTTGTCGCGGACGTCGCCGACGATCACCGGCTGACGCTCGCGCAGACAGCGCCCGATCACGCCGGCGGCACGTGGCATCGCCAGCGCGGGACCATCGCCAGGTGGCATGGCGGTCCCACGCCACGCGACGGCCTCGACGTAGTTGTCCTCGCGAATCCGGACGATCGCGCAGAGGAAGTAGCCGAAGGCGCGCTCGAGCTCGTCGACGGCGGCGCCGATGATCTCCTCCGGGTCGGTCATCGCCGATAGGCGGGTGCCAATCGCGTTGGCAAGCGACAGCTGCCTCGTCCTGATCCGCAACCGCTCGGTCTGCTCGCGACCCTGGTCCGGCCAAGCGGCCTCGACGGCGGCGAGCGGCGCGATCGGCGGTTGGAGGCTCGTCTGCGGCGCGGGCAGTGGACGCAGGCCGGCAGGTAGTGAGGAGTAGGCGACGACAGATCCTCGCCCGCGGTGCTGTTTGCCGTGCAGGAGAGCCCGATCGGCGTTTTCGATCAGCGCGGCCGGCGTCTGGTCGGGCTGCCACTCGGCGACACCGGCACTCGCCCCGCAAACGTCGGGGACACCGCCGTCGGCGTCGAGTGCGCGCTCGATGCCGTCGAGCGTCCGCCGCGCGAGCTCGGCGGCCGCCTGCTCGTCGGCCTCGATCGCGACGATCGCGAACTCGTCACCGCCGTAGCGGGCAACGAGGTCGTACGGGCGGACTGTGCTGCGCAGCGCATTGCCGACCCGGCGCAGCACCTCGTCGCCGGCGAGATGGCCGTGTTCCTCGTTGACCTGCTTGAAGTCGTCGAGGTCGATCAGCACGAGCGACAGCCGGTGGCCGGTGCGCTCGCCGCGCTCGATCTCGCGTCGCAGCATGTGCTGCATCGCGGTGTGGTTGAGGCAGCCCGTTAGGCCGTCGGTCCGCGCGACCTGCGCGAGCCCGGCGTGGGCGCTGGCGTTGCGACAGGCCGCCGCTGCCAGCTCGCCGAACGCCTCGAGCAGGTTCATGTCCTCGCGCGTGACCTCGTGGCGACGGTGGTAGCCGACCGCGAGCACGCCACGCAGCTTGCCGTCCCAGTGCATCGGGACCGCGACGCAGCTGCGCACTTCGCCGAAGAAGGCAGCATCCGGCTTGGGCGTCAGCTCCTGGTAGTCGTTGGTAATCAGCGGCTTGTCGAGCTCGGCGACGCGGCCGGACAGCCCGACGCCGGGCGAGACCTCGTAGCCGATCGCCTCAGGCGCGATGCCGTGGACCGCCTCGACGGTCAGGCCGTCAGCGTTGCCACGGTAGATGGCGGCGTTGTCGCCGTCGAGGATGCTCGCCGCCTCGGTGCAGATCTGGACGAGCACGCGGTTGAGGTCGAGGCTCTCGTTGAGCGTCTTCGCGGCGCGCGCGAGCGCAGCCTGCTGGGCGACCTGCTCGGCGTGCTCCTCGGCGAGCCGCATCTGGGCGAGGCTCGCGGCCGCGGCCGCGGCGAAGGAGCCAGCGACGCCGATCTCGACCTCGCTGAAGTCGCGTCCCTCCTCGTCGAGCAGCAGCAGGACGTTGCGAACCGCGCTTCCGGCGCGCATCGGTAGCAAGAGCACGGTGCCGGAGCTGCCGTCGAGACCGAGCACACGGTCGATCGCCTGGGCCTCGGCGCGCTGCGCGAGCAACGCCGGCAGTCTCTGATCCAACAACAGGCTCAGTGGCGGCAGGTCGGCGACCGGGAGCGTGCGGCGCGCGACGCCGATCGCCGGGCTCGCCACGACGGGCTCGGTGCGGCCCTCGCTCTCGTGGACCTCGAGCAGCACCGCGCGTGCGACGCCAAAGAAATCTCGCGCCTCGGCGACCAGCCGGCGGCGGACCACGTCTGGCCCCTGCAGGTCGGCGGAAGCGCTCAGCAGGCGGGTTACCGCCCGCATGGCGTCCGTAGCCGAGCCGACGCGAGCGTCAGCTTCCCCTACAGGGGCCAGTCGGGTGACAGGGCGAGGGATGCCCACGAACTAGTGATCGGCCACAGCGCCCTCTGGCTTTAGCAACAAGCGGGCCAAATGGCCCCTTTCAGCACTCTGTCAGAGGCCGAGGGTCTTGGCGATGATGTTGCGCTGGATCTCCGACGTGCCGCCGTAGATCGTCGTGACGACCGCGGAGCGCAGGTGGCGCTCCATCGGGTACTCCTTGGCGTAGCCATAGCCACCGGCCATCTGGACTGCCTCGAGCGCGCAGCGCTTGGCCAGCTCGGTCGCGGCGAGCTTCGCCATCGAGGCCTCCTGGGGCAGCATCCGCAGCGGGTCCTCGTCGGTCAGCCGCGCCACCCAGCGAATCAGCAGCCGCGCCTGGACGAGATCTGTCGCGAGGTCGGCGAGCCGGTGCTGGAGCGCCTGGAACGACCCGACCGGGCGACCGAACTGATGCCGCTCCTTGACGTAGGCGAGCGTGTCGTCGAAGGCACGCTGGGCGAGTCCAAGCGCGAGCGCGGCGAGGATCACGCGCTCGTTGTTGAGGCCCGCCATCAGCTGGATCCAGCCGGCGCCCTCAGTGCCGAGCAGGTTCTCGGCCGGCACCCGGACGTTGTCGAGATGCAGCTCGTTGGTGTCCTCACCGCCGAGCGTGTCGATCGGCCGCATCGTGAAGCCCTCGGCGTCACGCGGGACCCAGATCATCGACAGGCCGTCATGACGCTGGGAGCCCTCGCCGCTGCGACAGACGATCAGCGTGTGGCTGGCCTTGTGCGCGAACGAGCACCACATCTTCGAGCCGTCGATCACCCACTCGTCGCCGTCCCGGCGCGCCTTGCACTTCAGCGCTGCCACGTCGGAGCCGGCGTCGGGCTCCGACATCGCGATCGCCAGCGTGCCGCCGGCGGCGACCCGGCCGAGCAGGTCCTGCTTCTGCTCCTCGGTGCCGAACTTGTTCAGCGCGCCGACGCAGATCAGCGTGACGCCGTAGGCGCCGACGGGGATCTGGCCGCGCGCGCTCTCCTCGAGGAACAGCGTCGCGTCGAGGAAGCTGCCGCCCGAGCCGCCGTACTGCTCGGGGATCGTCACGCCGTACCAGCCGAGCTCGCCCATCTGGGCGGCGATCTCGTGGTTGTGCGGGTCCTTGCCGCCATCGGTGAGCGCGTCGAGGCGGTCGGGCGTCACCTCGCGCGCCGCGTAGTCGCGGATCGCGGAGACGAAGTCGCGCTGCTCGTCGGTCAGGCCGTGGTCGGCGGGGCTGCTGGGCGCTGCGGTTGCCATCTAGCTCTCTCTCCTCATTTGAAGCGGCTCAGCTCGCGCCGCGCGATCGACTGCTTGTGCACCTCGTCGGGGCCGTCGGCGATCCGCAGCCAGCGGCCCTGGCGCCACATCAGCGCCAGCGGTACGTCGTCGGACATCCCGAGCGCGCCATGGACCTGCATCGCACGATCGCAGACCGCCTGGTGCATCTGGGCGGCGACGACCTTGATCATCGAGATCTGCTGGCGCGCGGCGTGCTTACCCTCGGTGTCCATCTTCCAGGCGGCGTGCAGGACCATCAGACGAGCCGCGTCGATCTCGATCCGCGAGGTCGCGACGAACTCCTGGACGAACTGCTTCTCGGCGAGCGGGCCGCCGAACGCCTCGCGCTCGTTGGCGCGCGCGCACATCAGCTCGAACGCGCGCTCGGCCGATCCGATCGCGCGCATGCAGTGGTGGATGCGGCCGGGGCCGAGTCGCGCCTGGGCGATCGCGAAGCCGTCGCCGCGCGGACCGAGCAGATTGGTGGCGGGAACACGGACGCCCTCGTAGGTGACCTCCCAGTGGCCGGGACCGGCGCTGTGGCCCATCACCGGGACCGGCCGGACGCCGGTGAAGCCGGGCGTGTCGACCGGAACGAGGATCATGCTCGCGCGCTTGTGCGGCGCCGCGTCGGGGTCGGTGACGACCATCGCGATCGCGACGCCGGCGCCGTTGTAGCCCGAGGTGAACCACTTGTGGCCGTCGATGACCCACTCGTCGCCGTCGAGATCGGCGCGCGCGGCGAGCCCGGTCGGGTCCGATCCGGCGGTCTCGGGCTCGGTCATCGAGAAGCAGCTGCGCACGTGGTCGTTCAGCAGCGGCGCCAGCCAGCGCTGCTTCTGCTCGTCCGTGCCGTACTCGGCGAGGATCTCCATGTTGCCGGTGTCGGGCGCCGAGCAGTTGAAGACCAGCGGCGCGACCGGCGAGCGGCCCATGTCCTCGCAGAGCAGCCCGTACTCCCAGTTGGCGAGCCCCGGGCCGTGCTCCTCATCAGGCATGAAGAGGTTCCACAGCCCCTCCCCCTTCGCCCGCTCACGCAGCTCGATCAGGATCGCCGGGTAGGCGACGCCCGGACCGACATCCGCGTCGAGCGCGCGCATCGCCTCGTCCTCGACGGGCATGACGTGCTCGGCCATGAAGGCTTGGACGCGCTCGCGCAGCTCGGCGACGCGCTCAGACGGGGCGAAGTCCATCGCGCGCGAAGGCTATCGGGCGCGTGTCAGCCGGCTGGTTGGAGCAGGTAGGCGAGCAGTGCGACGCCGCCGCCGACTAGCAGCACCACCGCCGCGATCTTCAGCGCCTGAGCAAGATGCGGGCCAGCAGCATTGCCCGCGGCCGCCATGCCGGAGTCCGGCAGCAGCTCGCGAGCGGCCTCAACGCCGGTGACCGGCACGAAGATGTCGCGCGGTCCCGCCGCCAGGAAGTCCGGTACGTCGAAGCCCATCGAGCGACTCAGCGAACTCGGTATGCCGTTCTCGAGCAACAGCCCCTGGATCAGCTCGGCCTCGGCCTGATTGCCCGCCCACGCAACCTTGACGAGCTCCCCCTCGGTGTAGCGCGGATCGATCTTGCGGGCGCGTTCGTGCGCGGCGTCGCGTGGAGGCTCGGTCTC
>CAMLNW010000021.1 GCA_946481495.1 uncultured Actinomycetes bacterium | reverse complement strand
CACCCTCTTCTCCGGGGCTCCACGACCGAAGGGACGCATGAGGAACTCGAAGACCCTCCGCACGCTGGTCTACGCGCTGCTCGCTCTCGCGGCCGTGCTCGCCGCGCCGACCGCCGCCAACGCCAGCTCCGGTCAGCTCTCGCTGATGCAGGACGACGCCGAGATGTTCGGCGAGCGAGGCGAGGACCCCGCGGCGGCGATGAAGGAGATGAAGGAGCTCGGGGTCGACGTGCTGCGGACCAACGTCCTCTTCTACCGGATCTACGACGACTTCACCGACCGCACCAAGCCGGCCGGATTCGATCCGAGCGATCCCAACTCGCCGCAGTACACGCGCTGGGGAGCGACCGACAACATCGTCAGGCTCGCGAAGGAGAACGGGATCAAGCTGCTGTTCACGATCAGCGGGCCGGGCCCGTACTGGGCGACAGAGCAGCCGAGTAAGTGCCGCGGTGGCGGCCTCTGCTCGTACCGGCCCGACGCAAAGGTCTTCGGACAGTTCGTCGAGGCGGTCGCTAAGCGCTACCGCGGTCAGGTCGACTGGTACTCGCTCTACAACGAGCCGAACATCGGCAAGAGCGGCGGCGGGCCGGGCTGGGTGATGCCGCAGACGACGCGGACCAGGGCCGGCGTCGTCCAGACCGCCGGCGTGATCTACCGCGAGCTGTGGCAGGCGGGCTATAAGGCGATCGCGAAGCACGACCCCGCGCGTCGCGGACGGGTGCTGTTTGGCGAGATGGCGGCGATCAACGCGCCGATCCCGAAGTTCTATGCGGCGCTCTGCCTCGACGAGAACGGCAAGCCGTTCAAGGGTCAGATGCGCAAGCTCAACAAGTGCGGTCGCGTGTCGAAGCTGAACATCGGCGGCTGGGCGATCCACCCCTACAACCAGGGTGGGTTCGGACCGCCGAACCGCAAGACGACCAGCAAGACCGCGCTGCCGCAGCAGTACATCCCGCGGCTGCACCGGCTGATGAAGCAGGCCGCCGCGCGCGGGCGTGTCCCGGGTGGCAAGGGGATCTACGTGACCGAGTTCGGCTACCAGACGAACCCGCCCGACCGGATCTCGCGGATCACGCCGAAGCTGCACGCCCAGTACATCAACGAGACCGACCGCCTCTTCTACGGCGACTCGCGGATCAAGACCGTCGGGCAGTACCAGCTCGTCGACGTCAACGACGTGACTCAGTACAACAGCGGCCTGCGCTTCGCCGGGGGGACTAAGAAGAAGAAGGCCTCCTACGACGCCTACCGGCTGCCGATCGTCGTGACGAAGAAGTCGTCGAAGTTGGTCGAGGTCTACGGCCAGGTCCGTCCGGCGCGTCAGGCGCGGCTCGCCAACGTCTTCTCGGCGCCGGAGCTGCAGTTCGCCCCGCCCGGTGGCGGGTTCGCGACGATCAAGCGGCCGGGGCTCAACAGGGTCGGGATCTTCCGGACCAACATCCGGCGCAACGGAGCGGCCGCCGGTCGCTGGCGGATCAAGTGGCAGAACGGCCTGATCGGCGAGGTGTCGTACAGCCGCGTCGCGAAGGCCGGCAAGGCGCTGCGCTACTACCAGGACTAGTCGGGGCCGGCGGGGGCTACGCTCCCCCGCCGTGACCACGGCAGCCGAGGCATCCAGCGAACGTGGCGGTCGCGAACTCGCGACCGCCTGGTTCGTCGATCGGCGACTCGCCCTGCTCGGCATCGTCGTGCTCGCGGTCGTCGTGCGGCTCGCGGGCCTCGGCGACCGGCTGAGCGACGCCGAGGGCTACTCGTGGCTGGTGGCGTCGGCGCCGAACGTCGATGTCTTCTTCGACCGGCTGGCGGCCTACGAGAACACACCACCGCTGTTCTACGCGCTGCTGGCGCCGCTGCCGCTCGGCGACGAGGCCTGGCTGCGCGTTCCAGCGCTGCTGCCGGCGCTCGCCTGCGTCCCGGTCCTCTACTGTCTCGTGCGGCCGCTGCTCAACACGCGCGCCGCGCTGCTGTCGGCGCTGGCGCTGGCCGTCGCGCCGTTCCACGTCTCCTACTCGAACTACTCGCGCGGCTTCATGCTGGCGGCGCTCGGGTTGCTGCTCGCCACGTGGGCGGTGGCGCGCCTCGCCGAGGGCCGGCGGTCGCGCTGGTGGTGGCTCTACCTGGCCGGCGGCACGCTGGCGCTCCAGTCGGAGTACGACGCGCTGCTGTTCCTGGCGCCGCTGATGGCATTGCCGGCGCTGTGGCGGCAGCGCGGCTGGAAGGAAGTGGTGGTGCTCGGCGCGCTGCCGGCGCTGACGCTGCTGCCACTGGTCGGCGAGATGCTGCGCGGGCTGGACCAGCTCGACGTGACGAAGCTCACGCCGCCCTCGGCCGACCTCTCCCCCGCGAGCCTGCGCGACAGCCTGGTGTCGCTGTTCACCGGCACGCATGGGCTGGCGAGCTCGGCGGCGATCCGGGGCGCGCAGCTCGCGCTGCTGCTGGGTGCGCTGACGGGCTCGGCAGTACTGCTCTGGCGACGGCCGGTCCTCGGCGACCTCCAACGCCGCATCGCCCTATGGCTGCTGGCGATCGCCCCCGCCATCGCGGTCGTCTTGCACGCCGCCGTGTCGATCCCCGGTCCGGAGATCTTCGACTCGCGCTACCTCGTCGGGCTGATCCCGTTCGCCTGCGCACTGCTCGCTTGCGGCATCGACGCGCTGCCGTGGCGGTGGGCAATGCCGGTCGCCACAGCGGGCCTACTGGTGCTGGCCGTCGCGGTCTTCGTCCAGCGCTACGACCGCGAGATCCACCCGGACGCGGCGCCGGCCGTCGCGCTCGTCGATTCGACAGGCGCACAGACGGTGCTCACCAACAGCCCGGTCGTTGCCTACTACCTGCGCGACACCGAGGCCGACGTACACCTCGACCGGCCGTTCGGTCTCGGCAACGACGAGCCGGCGTGTGCGGCAGGCGGGTGCCCCAGCCCGATCATCGTCGTCGAGGACTCTCGCCTGCCCGGCGGCGTCCGCGGCGGGCCGGGCACCGTCTCCCCGTTCGGGCCGATCGTCGCGCGGATCGTTCCCTAGCGACGGCCGACGCGCCAAACCTGGCCCGAGCGAAGGATCGTTAGGGCCATGGCCCTGAAAATCCTTCGCGCGTCGTCGAGACCGTGCTAAACAGCCGGATAGCGCGTCGGCGGGACGTCGATGATGCCGTCCTGGGCGCCGCCGAAGTCCTCCATGTAGATCACGTAGCCGACGTCGAGGGCGATGCAGGCGAGCACGGTGACGAGCGCTAGGCGCGGGCGGGTGTTCAGGACCCATGCGGCCGCGACGACGAAGACCGGCGCGGCGAGGAAGACGATCCGGCCCCAGTCGAGCGCGAACAGCATCCCGGCGGCGCAGACGGCGACCAGGACGAGGCCGCGGCGGGCGAACGGCAGCGTCCGCAGCGCGAACGGCGCGACCAGCCACAGCGGCCCGTAGGCGAGGAAGAGCCGGCGCAGCACCGTGAACGGGACCTCGGCGGCCTTGCGCAGCACCTCGATCCGCCCGCCGAGCAGCGAGTCGTAGCCGAGCACGCGCTCGCGGTAGAGCGACGGCACCGACAGCCGCAGCGCGACGTAGGCGGCGACGCCGGGGAACGACGCGAGCAGCGTCTGGCGCAGCGCGCGCGGGTCCCACAATCGCTCGGCCCAGACCGCGTAGGCGAACGGGATCAGGAAGAGCGCCGCCTCGCGCACGAAGCAGCCGACGAGGACGATCGCGCCGAAGACGACCGGCCGGCGGTCGACGATCGCCAGCGTGCCGGCGAACATCACCAGCACCGACTCGGGGTCGACGTTGCGGCCCTCGCGCAGCGAGGCGACGAACAGCGTCGGCGACAGCGCGAGGCAGATCGCCAGCGCCGCGGCGAGCGGCTTGTTGATCTCGAAGCGCCGCATCAGCACGTAGGCCAGACCGGCGATCGCCGCCGTCGACAGCCAAGCGAGCAGGCTGAACGAGAACGTGTGGTCGAACGGCAGCAGGTGGACGAGCGTCGGGACCGCGACGCGGTGGGCAAACGGGAAGGTGTGTGGGTCGAACGGCTGCTCGGCCATCCGCTCGTAGATCAGCTCGTCGTTGCGCGGCTCTGGCGAATCGCGCACGTAGGCGTCCATCAGGAGCAGCAGCGGCAGCGCGACCGCCATCACCACGCCGGCCTCGGCCCAGACCGAGCGCGCGCGCTCCAGCCAGCCCCGGGCCGACGCAAGCAACGGCCGCGACGCCGCCGCGGTCACTCGCGGTAGGCGATCGGCTGGCCCGCTACGGCGACACGGCTATGCAGCAGCTTGCCGTCCGGGGCGGTCCAAGTCGCGCGAAGCCGCATGCACACCGCGCAGCGCCGGCTGACGAAGAAGCGGTAGTAGCCAGCCGCGTTGGTCAGCGGCCGGCCGACGACGACATCCTCACCGGACGGCCCGCCGCCGACGTTCTCGACGACCAGCCGCACCCGTCCGGTCGCAGGGCGCACCTGGCCCCAGACCTCAATGCGCTCGGGGCCGCGACTCCGCGTCACGACGAGCGGCATCCGGTAAGCGGCGAGCGAGGGTTTCGGCTCGCCGTCGGCGAAGCGCAGGCCGGTGTTGAACTCGCCCGGGTTGCCGACGTCGTAGAGCTCGTACTGGGCGACCGAGCGCACGCGCTTGTCGCCGAAGAAGAGCCGGTCGGCCTCGTTGATTGCCCCCGCCTGGCGGCTGAGCGAGAGCGCGTCGCCGAACGGGTTCGGCGGGCTCGACTGGAAGCCGAACTCGGTCACGTAGATGCCGCGTCCGCCGGGGATGCGGCCATGGCGGGCCGCGCGGTCGAGCAGCTTGTGGGCTCGCGACACATAGCCCATCGCGAGCGAGTCCTTGGTGTGGCTGCGCGTGAAGACCGAGCCGATCGCGAAGTTGTTGTACGGGTGCAGCGCGAGGCCGGCGATCGGCAGCTTCTGGACCTTGCCGCAGCCCTGCAGGGTGCGCATCCGGCCCTTGAACGGGTTGCCGTCCTCGTCGAGGCAAAGCGCCGCGTAGAGCGTGTCGATCGGCGAGCTGATCGCCGCCGTCTCGCCGAACAGCACCTTGTTGCGGCTCGGCGGGTCGTACTTGGCGATCGCCTTCCAGCCGGCCAGCCAGAGCTGGCGGTAGCGGGCGGCGCCGAGGTCGATTGTCCCGTAGCGGCTGCGCTGGAGCTGGGGCCAGATGTAGTGCTCGAGGTTGGGCTCGTTCCAGAGCGACCAGAGCGCGACCTGGCCGCCGAAGGCACCCCCCGCGCTGGTCGCCGTCGAGCCGTAGCGCTTGACCGCCGCCTTGACGAACTGGGCGAACAGCGCCGGCGACGGCTTCCACATGCACGACTTGCCGAGCTGCTGATAGCCGCCGATCAGGTGCGGGCAGCGCGAGGGCTGCTCCGACGCCCAGTAGGGAATCGACGGCGACAGCACCATCAGCAGCTTCAGCCCGTTGCGACGCGCGCGGTCGACGAGCGAGTCGTACATCCCCCACGCGTAGCCGGGCGAATCCGGATTGCCGGGATCGAAGCCGGCCGGGCGTCGGCGCGAGTCCTGGCCTGGCGAGACCGAGTGCCAGCTGATGAAGACGCGGATCGCGTCGGCGCCGATCGCCTTCGCCTCGGCCATCGTCGCCTCGAGGTCGCGTCCGCTGCCGTAAACGAAGGTCGCGTCGTCCTGGAGGATCGACATCTGAGTCGACGACGCCGAGGCCGCCGACGGAAGCAGCAGGAGCGCGGCGAGCAGGGTTAGGACGATCGTCGGCTTCACAGAGGGCTCAGCGAAGACTACGAACCAGCGCCGCCGTCCGCGTCATCGGACGGGCGGCCGCCGATCAGGTTGATCGCCCGGTCCTCGACCGCGTCGATCCACTTGAAGCGCTCGGTGGAGCGGCGCAGCTTGCGGCTGTCCGGCTTGTAGCGGCGCTTCGCCCAGCGCGAGTTGGGCTTGGCGAGGCGGATCGCGCCGACGACCGCGAGCAGCGGTATCAGCGCGCCGACCATCCCCGTCACCAGCTTGCCCTTGCTGACGGTGATCACGACGAAGACGAGATTGACCGAGACGACCAGGATCAGCGCCGTGACCGACTCCTGCTCGCCGCTGTCGAACGGAGCGATCCCGACGACCAGCATCCAGCCGATCAGCACCGCGATGATCACGGCGTCGACCGACGAGCGACCCTCCTCGCTCCAGTAGACGTCCTCGAGGTGCAGCCAGAGCGCGAACTCGTCGAGCGTCAGGCCGCAGCCGATGCCGAACGCGACCGCCAGCATCTCGATCCACGGGCTGTCCGGCTGGAACGAGAAGGCGAGGAAGCCGGTCAGCATGATCGTCAAGATCCCCCACACCAGATGGTGGATGTGCAGGCCGCTCGACGTCTCGACGTTGCCCGGCCACCAGCTCACCTGCATCCGGATCAGCCGTGCGCTCGTGCGGATGAACAGGAACCCGCCGAGCAGCCCGGCGAGCACCAGGAAGCCGGCCCGCTGCCCCGGCTTGCCGAGGAAGTCCTGCGACACCTCTATGTCGACCTGCGCCAGCAGGGGCAGGATGTCCGCGAGGGTCGGCACGAACGGTGATTCAACAGGCTCGGGGCGATCACCTGCCGTCTCACCGCGGCCGGCGCGGAGCTAGACTCGGCAGTCGCGCGGACGTAGCTCAGTTGGTAGAGCGCGAGCTTCCCAAGCTCGAGGTCGCGGGTTCGACCCCCGTCGTCCGCTTTCCCCGGGATGAAACGCCTCTCCCCCCTTGCCGTTGCCGCGATCGTCGGCGTTGTCGCCCTGCTGGGGCTGCTCGCCTATGGACTGGTCGCCAGCGACCCGACCATGGGATCGACGACGCGCTGGCGCGCGGGGAGACGGTCGAGGCGCCGGACTTCGACCTGCCGCGGCTGTCCGGCGACGGCCGCGAGTCGCTCGCCGACTACCGCGGCAAGATCGTCATCCTGAACGCCTGGGCGTCGTGGTGCGATCCGTGCCGTGAGGAGTCGCCGCTGCTCGAGCGCTGGCACCGGCGGATCTCGCGCGACGGGCGCGGGACGGTGCTCGGGATCGACGCGCTCGACGTCGACGGCGACGCGCGCGCGTTCGTGCGCGAGTACGGCCTGACCTATCCGATGCTGCGCGACCCCGAGGGCGAGTCGCTGATCGACTACGGCGTCGTCGGCTATCCCGAGACGTTCGTGATCGACGAGCGCGGGCGGATCGTCGCGCTGCGCCGCGGCGCGGTCGACGAGCGCTGGATGCGCGAGAACGTGGCGCCGCTGCTGGAGCGGTCGTGAGGCGCGCGCTCTTCGTACTGGCGGCGTTCGTCGCACTGGTGCTGCCAACCACGGCAACCGCCGCCGACTGCCCGAAGACGACGCTCGCCGCCGTCGAGGCCGAGGTGATGTGCCCGGTCTGCGGCACACCGCTCGGGCTCGCGACCGAGGCCCCGCAGGCGAACCGCGAGCGCGCATTCATCCAGCGGCTGGTCGAGCGCTGCCGTTCGAAGGAGGAGATCAAGGAGATCCTCGTCGCCCAGTACGGCCCGGGCGTGCTGGCGCTGCCGGAGGCCGAGGGGTTCAACCTCGGCGCCTACCTCGTTCCGGCGCTGGCGGTGCTGCTGGCCGCCGGTGGGATCGCGGTCGCCGCGCGGCGCTGGCGCGGAGGGGGCGGCGGGCCCGCTGCCGCTACTGGACCGGGCGAGGACAGCGCCGCCGCCAAGCGGCTCGACGCCGACCTGGAGCGCTACGAGCTGTGATCGGCGCCGACACGGTCGACACGACGGTCGTCGCCGCGTTCGCGGTCGGCTTCATCTCGTTCATCTCGCCGTGCGTGCTGCCGCTCGTGCCGGGCTACCTGTCGACGATCTCCGGCGTCTCGTTCGCCGACATCGAGGCCGGCAAGTCGCGCCGCGACGTGCTGCTGCCGGCGTTGCTGTTCTGCATCTCGTTCTCGCTGATGTTCGTCGCGCTCGGGATGACCGCGACCGGGCTCGGCCAGACGCTGCAGGACCACCGCCAATTACTGCGCGAGATCTCGGGCGTGGTGCTGATGCTGCTCGGCGCGTTCTTCATCGGCACGCTGTTCATCAGCCGGCTCAACCGCGAGTGGCGGCCCGAGGCGCTGCTCGCCCACGCCGGCACCGGCGGGCCAATCGTCGCCGGCCTGGCGTTCGCGATCGCCTGGCTGCCCTGCACCGGCCCGACGCTCGGCGCCGTCCTGACCGCCGCCTCGAACGAGTCGACGGTCAGTCATGGCGGCGTCCTGCTCGCCTTCTACGCGCTGGGGCTGGCGGTGCCGTTCATCCTCTGCGCGGTCGCCTTCTCACGGGTGTCCAGCTTCTTCCGTTTCTTCCGCAATCACTACGCGGCGATCACCGTGATCTCCGGCGCGATCCTGATCGCGATGGGCTGGCTGCTCTACAGCAACGAGCTGACGCGCCTGAACGCCGAGGCGTTGAACCTGATGGACGACCTCGGGATCAACATCTTCTCGGACATCTAACCGGCTACATCTCGTCCGGCGCCTCGACCCCGAGCAGGTCCAGGCAGCGGGCGATGACGCGGCGGGTCAGCTCGCAGAGCGCGAGCCTGAGGTCCTCGTCGCCACCCTCGTCGGCGGCGCCGATCACCTTGCAGTCGCGGTAGAAGGCCGAGAACGACTGGGCGACCTCAGTCACGTAGACGGCAATCCGGTGCGGCGCGCGGCGGTCGGCGGCGAGCCGGACCTCCTCCGGCAGCTCGAGCAGCTTCTTGACGAGGTCGCGGGCGCTGGGGTGCAGCTGCTCGGGGCTGGCGGCGAGATCGCCGGCGACGGCGGCCGCGACCTGCCCGTCGGCGGCGCGGCGCAGGATGCTGGCGATCCGCGCGTGGGCGTACTGGGCGTAGTAGACCGGGTTATCCTGGCTGCGGCTGCGCGCAAGGTCGAGATCGACGTCGAGTGTCGTGTCCGGTCCGCGTTGAACGAGGAACCAGCGCGTGGCGTCGACGCCGATGTCGTCGACGAGCTCGTCGAGCGTCACGAACTGCCCCCCGCGCTTCGACATCTGGGCGCGCTGGCCGTCCTCGAGCAGGTTGACGAGCTGCATCACCACCTGCTCGAGCCGCTCGGGATCGCCGCCGAGCGCCTGCCAGGCGGCCTTCATCCGCCCGAGGTAGCCGTGGTGGTCGGCGCCGAGGACGTCGACGACGTGATCGTAGCCGCGCTCGCGCTTGTCCTCGTGGTAGGCGATGTCAGCGGCGAAATAGGTCTTCTCGCCGTTGCTGCGGCGCAGCACGCGGTCCTTGTCGTCGCCGAAGTCGGTGCTGCGCAGCCAGGTCGCGCCGTCGTGCTCGTAGACGTGGCCGCGCTCGCGCAGCCGCTCGATCGCGGTGTCGACAGCGCCGCCCTCCTGCAGCGCGCGCTCGCTCGAGAAGCGATCCATGTGGACGCGGAAGCGCGTCAGCGTCGCCTCGACAGCCTCCAGCATGATCGCGACGCCGCGCTGCGCCAACCCGTCGTCGTCCAGCTCGGCCGCCCCGTCGATCTGCGCCGCGACGTCCTTGACGTACTCGCCCTGGTAGCCGTCCTCGGGCGGCTCCTCGCCGAGCGCCCGCGCCCGGATCGAGGCCGCGAAGCGCTGCACCTGGCCGCCGTAGTCGTTGACGTAGTACTCGCGGTCGACGTCGCTACCCGACAGCTCCAGCACCCGCGCGAGCGAGTCGCCGTACGCGGCATGCCGCGCGGCGGCGACCGTGATGGGCCCGGTCGGATTGGCGCTGACGAACTCCAAATTGACCCGCTCCGGTGTCTCCACAACGGTCCGACCGAAGTCCTCGCCGTCGGCGAGCGCGGCCGCCGCGGCGCCCTTGATCCAGCGATCGCCGAGGAAGACGTTGAGGAACCCCGGTCCGGCGACCTCCACCCCCTCGACCGCGTCGCCCAGCTGACCGCTCAGCTCCTCGCCAAGCCGCTCCGCGATGTCCCGCGGCGACTGTTTCAGCGCTCCCGCCAGCATCATCGCCGCATTCGTCGAGTAATCCCCCAGATCCGCCTGCGGCGGCCGCTCCAGAGTCGGCGCTTTGGCAGGGGCCCCGCCAAGCGACTCCGCGGCGGCGATCACTGCATCGCTGAGGTCCTTGACGGGATCGGCCATCGAGCGTCGCAGCCTATGCACTTAGTAGTGGTACGGCTCGCCGGCCAGGATCTTGTGGCCGCGATAGAGCTGCTCGAGCAGCACGACGCGGGCGAGCTGGTGCGGGAGCGTCATCGGCCCGAGCGACAGCTTCATGTCGACTCCCTCAAGGTCCAAGCCGCGCGGGCCACCGATGATGAAGCAGAGGTTCATGCCGGACTGGCGGCGATCCTCGAGGAAGCGGCTGAAGCCCTCGGAGTCGTAGGTCTTGCCGCCAGCAGCGAGCAGAACCGTGAACACGCGATCGGGAATCCGGCGCGATACGTCCTCGTCGGCGCGGACCTCGATCAGCTCCAGCCGCGCATGCCCGGCGAGCAGCTTCTTGTAGTGCTGGACGTCGTCGACGTAGGGCGGGCGCAGCCGTCCGACGGCCAGAACGAGAATCCTCATCGAGCCTCCACGAGGCTGCGATACTACGGCCATGCCCGAGCCAGACGGAGAGCGCCACTTCGACATCCACGCCGATCCGGAGGTGATGGCCGGCCACTACGCGAACTTCGCGAACGTCAGCCACTCGGACTACGAGTTCACGATCACCTTTGCGCGGGTCGACCACGAGATCGAGGAGGAGTCGGTCCCCGGGGTCGTCGTCTCGCGGATCAACCTCTCGCCGCGCTTCATGCGCGAGCTGATCGACGCCATGGAGGACAACTTCTCCAAGTGGCACACCCGGGAGGGCATCAAGAACCTTCCCGAGGCGCCAGACCGCTGAGCGCAGTAGGCCGGGAGTGATGTATTGATGCTCCCTACGTGATGCTATGATGCGTCCATGCGGACGACGGTGACCCTCGACGACGATCTCGCTGCCCAGCTGAAGGATCGGGCGCACGCGCGCGGAGTTCCGTTCAAGACCGAGATCAACGAGGCCATCCGGAGCGGTCTCGAGAAGTCGCGCAAGTCCTCTCCCTACCGGGTGAAGACCAAGCGGATGGGCACGCCGAAGATCGACCTGACCAAGGCGACTCAGCTGGCTGGACAGCTCGAGGACGATGAGCTCGTACGCCGGATGAACGACGGCCGGTGATCCTCACCGACACCAACGTCCTGCTCCACGCCGTCAACGAGGACTCTCCTCGTCACGAGGCGGCGCGAGACTGGCTCAACAACGCGCTGTCCGGCGCCGAGGTAGTCGGGTTCGCCTGGATAGCTCTGCTCGGCTTCCTCAGGATCGTGACCAAGGAGACGGTCTTCCCGGACCCACTGGCGCCCGGCGATGCCCTAGACCTGATCGACGATTGGCTCGCGCGTCCACTCACGGCAATCCTCGACCCGGGAGACGGACACGCGGCGATCGTGCGCGAGTTGATCGAACGGGCCGGTACGGCCGGCGACCTCACCTCCGACGCCCATCTCGCCGCGATCGCGATCGAGCGCGGAGCTCGGATCGCCACCTTCGACACCGACTTCCATCGCTTCCACGGCCTGCGCGTCGACTATCTCGGCTGAGTATCGCCGAAGGCAACGCCATAGCCGATCCGCTCGAGGGTGGTCGGGTGGGTTCCGAAGAGGTCGTGGAGCAGGCGTGGCGGGTCGGGGTCGCCGATGTTGCGGATGGCGAGGCTGCGCTCGAGCTCGATGAAGGCGCCGGGCTCGCGGGTGAGGTCGAGCGCGAAGGCGTCGGCACGGGCCTCGACCTGGCGTGAGAGGACGTTGCCGGCGCAGGTGAGCGCGAACGAGACAAGCGCGAAGGCCAGGATCACCGCTGGCAGTGCGTTGGGGCCTGGCTTGCCAGGGCCGTCCAACCCACCGCGGGCGAAGCGCTCGGCGAGCCGCTGGACGAGGAAGGTTCCGGCGGGCGCCACGAGCGCGACCCAGAGCAGTCCGTGCGGGACGTCGTGGTGCTTGACGTGGCCAAGCTCGTGGGCGACGACCGAACGCACCTGCGCCGGCGGGAAGTCCTCGATCAGGTTGTCGTAGAGCACGACCCGCTTGGTGTGGCCGAGGCCGCCGACGTAGGCGTTGATCGCGTTCGTCCTGCGACTGGCATCGACGCGGTAGACCTCGCCGACGTCGACGCCGGCACGGTCGGCGAGCTGCAGCACCTCGGAGCGCAGCTCGCCACGCGGCAGCGGCTCGAAGCGGTTGAACAGCGGATCGACGACGATCGGCTGGAGGTAGAGCATCGCCGCGGCCGCCGCGATCACCAGACCCGCCCCCGGCGCCCACCAGTTGCGCGGGAAGCGGCGGATCAGCGCCATCGCGAGCAGACCGGCCACAGCGGCGTAGACCGCGCCGACCGCCGTTGCCTTCGCCACGTCCACCAGCCACGGGCCGAACGACTGGGTCGAGAGGCCGAAGTCGACAGCGCGCTCGTGGCGCCAGATCGACAGCGGCAGCTCGACGACCGCGACGGCGACGCCGATGCCGGCCGCCACGGCCGCGGCGCCGAGCAGTGGCCGCCGCTGGGCCCGCTCGATCGCGGCACGCACCGGACGCGGCGGGCGCAGTGCCACGACCGCGACGGTCAGCCCGGACAGGGCGATCCCGGCGAGACCGAGGATCTGCTGCAAATCGCGGAAGTCGCTGGCGCGTTCGAGCTCGGCGGCGCTGAAGTACGCTGTCGCATTGACGGCAGCCGGCTCGATCAACCCGTCGCGAGGGCGAAGCAACAGTGTCGCGGCGCCGGCTGCCACGACCGCCACGGCGATCGCCAGTGGCAGGCGAGTGCGATGAGCAGCCACCTTCCGGACAGTAACGAGGCACCCGGGGCGCACCCGGCGCGGATCGCGATCCTCTCGGACGTGCACGGCAATCTGCCCGCGTTCGGAGCGGTCGTAGAGGACGCGCGCGCGGCCGGCGTCGACGCCATCTGGTGCCTCGGCGACCTCGTTGGCTACGGCGCCAGCCCCGACGAGTGCGTCGAGCTCGCCCAGCAGGAGTGCGACCTCGTGCTCGGTGGCAACCACGACCTCGCCGTCGCCGGAAAGATCGAGCTGGCCGACTTCTCCCCCGCCGCTGCCGAGGCGGCGCGCTGGACGCGCGCGAACGCCGCCGCCGACACGCTCGCCTGGCTTGAGACGCTCCAACCGGCGCGCGAGGAGGAGCGGATCGGGCTCTACCACGGTAGTCCGAGCGACCCGATCTGGGAGTACGTCCTATCGAACGACCAGGCCGGTCAATCGTTCGACGCGATGGGCCCGCGAATCGGCGCGATCGGCCACACGCATGTGGCGCTGCGCTTCACGCGTCGCGACGGCGAGATCGTCGGCGATCCAGCTCCAGCCGGCACCGAGCACGACCTCGCCGACGGCGAGTGGCTGATCAACCCCGGCAGCGTCGGCCAGCCACGCGACCGCGACCCGCGCGCGGCATGGCTGCTGGTCGATCTCGACAGCTGGACGGCGAGTTGGCGGCGCGTCGAGTACTCGATCGACGCCGCCGCGAAGGCGATCGCGGCCGCCAACCTACCCAGGCATCTGGCCGACCGGCTATTCATCGGGCAGTGATCGCGCGTCTCCCCCAGCTCCTGTGCCTGCTCGCGGCGGCCGCCACGCTCGCCGTCGCCGGCTGCGGTGGCGAGGACGAGCCACAGGGCGAGAAGCTGCCGCCGGACATCACCAACACGCTGCTGCAGCAGCTCGAGTCGGTCGGCGACCGCGTCGCCGCCGGCGTCTCGGGCGCCTGCGACGACATCTACTCCGAGGACTCCGGCGTCGGCAACATCGGGCCGATCGACGACGCGCTGAGCTCGATCCCGTCCGACGTCGACCCAGAAATTCGCTCAGCGTTCGAGCAGAGCATCGAGCGGCTGACCCAGCTCGTCGACCAGGAGTGCGAGGAGATCCGCTCGGCCGAGTCGGACCAGCAGGACACGACCGACGAGACGACGCCGACCGAGACCGTCACGACCGAGACGGAGACCGTGCCGACGGAGACCACGGACACGACCACAACGCCGCCCGAGACGACGCCGACGACACCCACCACGCCGTCGACCCCGAACGGCAACGGACCCGACGGCAACGGTCCGCCCGGCCAGGATCGCGGCGGCGCCGAGGCGCCGGGGGCGAACTGATGGCCCAGCCCCAGGAGATCGCCGGCCGCTACCGGATCGAGCGCCGGCTCGGTGCCGGCGGCATGTCGACCGTCTTCCTCGCCCAAGACACCGTGCTCGAGCGGCCGGTCGCGGTCAAGCTGCTCCAGCACCCGAACATCGTCCAGGTTTTCGACTACGGCCTCGACGCCAGCTCGCACCGCCACTTCATCGTCATGGAGTTCGTCGACGGGCCCTCGTGCGCCGACCTGCTGCGCGACCGCAAGCGGCTCGACGTCGACGAATCGGTGCGGATCGTCCGCGACGCCTGCCACGGGCTCGACTACGCCCACCGCGCCGGCGTCGTCCACCGCGACGTCAAGCCCGGCAACCTGCTCCTGTCCGGCGACTCGGGCGCGACGAAGCTGGCCGACTTCGGGATCGCCAAGGCCGCCGAGCAGACGCGGATCACCCAGGTCGGCTCGGTGCTCGGCACCGCCGCCTACCTCTCCCCCGAGCAGGCCCACGGCGACGAGGCCGGCCCGCGCTCCGACACCTACTCGCTCGGGGTCTGCGCCTACCAGCTGCTGACCGGCCGCCTACCACACGAGTACGGCTCGCTGACCGAGCTGGCGCTGAAGCAGCGCGACGAGCCGATCGAGCCGATCTCCGAGCTGCGCCCGGCGGTGCCGTTGCAGCTCGACCTCGCGATCCGGGTCGCGCTCGAGCGTGCGCCGGAGGACCGCTACGACACGGCGCTCGACTTCGCCCACGCGATCGACGCCGGCCTGCACGGCCACGACACCGACGCGACGCGCAGGCTGGCCGCTGGACCGACGACCGACCCCGACGCCACACGGGCGCTGGGCCAAGTCACCGAGGCGACACAGGCGCTGCGGACCCGCCAGCGCCCGCCGATCGCGCCGCTGCCGCCGGGAGAGCGCGCACGCGAGGCCGCTGCGGCGCCTTCCGCCCAAGACGCCAAGCGCAGCGCGCGCAACCGCCGCTGGGGCCAGTTCCTGGCGCTGATCGCCGTCCTGATGGCGATCGCGGCCGTCGCGCTTGTGCTGCTCGCGTCGAGCGGTGGCGGCGACAGCATCTCGCCCGTCGACGAGAACGACGTTCAGCAGCAAATCGACGGCATCGAGCAGTTCCTGCGTGACAACACGCAGTAGGGCCAGTCAGTCCTGAAAGTGATATACTTCTTTCTGGCAGGGTGACTTTTGGCTCACCTCATTGACTTAACGGTTACGTAATCGAACTGATATTCTGAATGTGCGCGCCCTCGCAGGCGTGTGGAGGGTTCATACTTTTTTAGGAGGGTTCGATGAGTCTGAAGCGGCTAGGACTAGTCGTTGCATTGACGGCATGCGCGCTATCGGCGCAATCTGCGGGAGGCCTTGTCCTCGATACGCCGTCGGCAGAGGCCCATGCCGATTGCGCGTTCCGCTACTACGGCGGCGTTGCCGCCTACAGGGGCAAGGCGTGCAACCGCAGCACGGGACACCCAACTCCGCATTTCAGCCACTGGGTAGACGGCTGCGACGGCTACAGCGACGGTCTGTCGGTCCGAGCGTGGTCAGTACTGCAGAGCTACTCAGCCGACCCCTGGGCTGGAGACTGGGACCCCAATGGCGCCGCCAGCGGCTGCGCCAACGACCTGTGGAACTACCTGGTGCTCTATGGGCAGAAGATCTGTGTCGAGCAACCGGTCGGCTGCAGTGGATGGCTATGGCACTGAGTGATCACAAAATCGAGGCAACAGCGACGGAGGTTTCAGCCATGGCTGAGAAGTCGAGCAGTTCGCGCGTTCATGCCCGGAGAGGCTTCCGGTCCAGCCGACTGGCTGTCGTGCTGGCGGTACTGGTCGGGCTGGCCGTCACGGGGGTTGCGGTCGCCACCACCGGCGTCCTAAGCCCCGGCGACGTCATCCAGTCGAGTGGCGAGCCAGCGCCACCGCCGCAAGACGACCTCGGTGTCGACGAGACCGTCCTGGCCACCGGATCGACCGAGACCGCCGGACCGTGGCGTCTGACGGCATACACGAGCAAGGACTCCGACGGACGGGAGCTCCCATGCGTGCGTATAGCGCTGAGCACACCCCCTGAGGGCACGGTTCTCGCCGGAAGCGGCTTCTGCGGGAAGCCCGGCCACAGCGGGGTAAGCGCCGCCAGCCTGCCCATCAAGGGGGCCAACGGGACCGAGCTGATCGTCTTCGGCCTCGCGCCGCCGGCGGCAGCGTCCGTGCAACTGGTCGACGACGGAGGCAACACGGTGCACGCGGACGCGACACCGTCGGCCGCGGACACCGTCGCCAGCGACGTCTGGGTGATGACGATCCCGGATCGCATCGCCAACGGACGACTCGAGTGGGTCAACGCGTCGGGCAAGTCGACACCCGTCAGTGTCCGAACCTCTGGATTCTTCGACCGTCGCGAGATGATCGAGAAACTCGGCTCGAACTAGCTGAGCTGCCTACAGAGGTTGTGAACGGCTGAGAGGGGAAACGTCCGGGCCTCTCCAGAGGCTGTGGGTCGCCACGACTCACGCCCAAGGAGGGCCCGGATGGATGATCGATCGCTCGAGCCGGCCGCGTCGCAGCCCACGATTGCTCGACCCTGTTGCCCAGGAGCGGATCATGGAATGTCGGCGACGGACCGGTTGGGGGCCGCGGCTGGTCGCTGGGGAGACCGGCCATCCGCATTCGACGGTCTCGAAGGTGCTCGCCCGCCACGGCATCTCACGTGTTCGGCGCCAGCCGAAAGAGCCAACCAGCCCTACGAATGGCCCTGCCCTGGCGACCTGCTGCACATGGATGTCGCCCGCTACGCACGGTTTCACCGCATTTGTCGAGCGAGCGCTGGCGTGGTTTGCAGGCCACGGCATCACGGCGCGGCGACTGATGACCGATAACGCCTTCGCCTACGCCCGCAACCGCTCGCTACGCGAGCTGCTCGATCTCCACGACATCAAGCACCTCCTCACCAACCCCTACCGCCCACAAACCAACGGCAAAGTCGAACGCTTCCACCAGACCCATGCAACGCGAATGGGGCTACGGCATGACCTACCGCTCACACCACCACCGCAACAAAGCCCTGCCACACTGGCTCGACCACTACAACGAACGCCGACCACACAGCTCAATCGGAGGCCAACCCCCGATCAGCCGCGTTCACAACCTCCATGGGCAGGACAACTAGCTAGTAGGGGGCCTCGCCGGCGAAAACCTTGGTGCAATAGCCGGCGAGGTCGCCCGCCTTGATGGCTGAGCGGATTCCATTCATCAGCTCAGCCATGAAGGCGAGGTTGTGGAGGGTGATCAGGCGGGCGCCGGTCAGCTCACGGTGACGGGCGAGGTAGTGGAGGTAGCCGCAGGTGTGGTTGCGGCAGGCCGGGCAGGGGCAGCCGGCGGCGATCGGCTCGTCGCTGCCGGCCGAGGCGCCCTTGGTCAGGTCGAGCCGCCAGCGCCTCGACGGGTCCGGGACGAGCGCGGTTCCGTGGCGGGCGAGCCGGGTCGGCGTTGCGCAGTCGAAGGTGTCGATCCCGGCGACGACGGCGTGCAGGATGTCGTCGACGTCGCCGATCCCGAGCAGGTGGCGCGGCCGCTCGTCGGGGAGGCCGCGCAGCGCCCAGCCGACTACCTCGTGCATCTGCTCCTTCTCCTGACCAAGCGAGCCGCCGATCGCGACGCCGTCGAGGTCCGCCTGGGCGATGTAGTCGGTCGACTCGCGGCGCAGCTCCTCGTAGACGCCGCCTTGGACGATCCCGTAGAGCAGCTGGCCGGCGGGCGCGTGCTCGCCATGCCAGGCGATGCAGCGGTCGAGCCAGCGGTGGGTGCGCTCCATCGCGCGCAGCGTGTAGGTG
>CAMLNW010000020.1 GCA_946481495.1 uncultured Actinomycetes bacterium | reverse complement strand
AGCGAGCCGGCGCTGTCGCCGTCCACGTACCAGCGGCCAGCCACGCCGAGCGCGCCCCATCATCGTCGCCATGATCGGCACGTCTGCGGCGCTCACCATCTCGGGCATCCCGTTCCTGGGTCCCATCGCCGCCGCCCGCGTCGGTGCCGCCGTACGCCTGCTTGTAGTCCTGCGACTCGCGCGACATTTGGATGTCGGGCTGGACGGCCGCGAAGCCGCCCGCCACGAGCATGCTGCCA
The DNA here is from genome assembly GCA_946481495.1 of uncultured Actinomycetes bacterium. The sequence continues at coordinate 17,752 of CAMLNW010000020.1, read as the reverse complement.
ACCGCGAAGGCACCCATCAGCGTTACGGTGGTGAAGCCGCGCTGGTCGCGCAGCCGACGGGCCATGGCCACGATCAGACGCATCGCGGGCCCTCCAGCGGTCGCGTCGGATCGGCGATCCGCACGTAGATGTTGTCCTGCAGCGTCAGCGAGTCGAGGTCACGCGGGCGCTCGCGGTCGGGCAGCGTCGCGAAGGCGACATGGACCATGATCGTCCGCGACGCATCGGCCGCGCTGAGCGGCACCGCCAGCTGCTGGAGGTCACCAGTCGGACTGCCAGGCTGGAAGGCGTAGTAGCTGAAGACGGGCTGCTCTTGGCCAGCAGTCGACTTGGCACGGATCACATTGCCGAGCAACGCCCGGGAGGTATCTGGAGTGCCCGGGAAGGTCAGGTCGGGGTACGTGCCGATGCCGAAGCGAACGTCCTCGGCGATCCGCCCAGGCGTCTCACCCGAGGGCGGGACGAAGGTCAGCGTGCGCCGCGCGACGTTCTGGCTGCCGTCGCTGAGGTCGGCGTAGAAGGTCACGGTGTTGGCATCGCCGTAGGTGATCGGCTCGGCGGTCTCGCCGAGACAGACCTGGGAGCGCAGCTGGCGCGTGATCAGCTCCATCGCCAGCCGGCCACGCTGCACCGCCTCCTGCCGGTCCGCGATCTCATGCGACGCGGTAGTCGCGCGGCCCAGCACCGCGAAGCTCGCGAAGGTCACGACGAGCGCGATCGACATCCCGATGACCAGCTCGATCAGAGTCATGCCCGACTCGTCGGCGCGGATCATGTCGGCATCGCCGTGCATAGCTGATTGGTCTGGTCGTCGGAGTCCACGGGCAGGGTCCACGTCTGCGGTGGGTTCAGCAGGTTCGGGTTGCTCGCGCCTCCGGTCGTGCCCGAGATCCGGCGGCGCCAGCTGTTGCTGCTGGACGTCCTCGTCGCGGCGCACACTCGGTAGCGCCCGAACGGCAAGGGGACCGTGAACGTGTAGCTCGTCGTGCTCGCGGCCATGTCCAACGCACCCGAGTTGAAGACGACCGCGTCGCAGTCGTAGCTGGGGTCCATCTGTTGGACGTAGATCTGCGCCTGGGTGAAGCTGGCGTTGCTGCCGCCGCTGCCCGTGCTGCGGGTGACCGGAACCTTGAGCTCCGGAACGAGGACGTTGACGCTCTTCAGCAAGTCGCCCGGATCCAGGACCACGAAGCCACGGCCGGATGTCTCGAAGTAGTCGCTGTCCCACAGCGCCGGGTTGTTCGCCTCGCAGGTGCCGGCGAAGACGCCGTAGCCGTCTGCGAACGGGAACAAGCTGGCGGCGTCCTTGCTCGAGGCCATCGCGCCGACCTGGAACGACTTGTAGCCGTTCGGCAGCTTGGCGTTGGCGACGCTGATCGAGCTCCACTGCGTACCCGTGCCGTCCGGCTTGACGAAGTGAGCGCGCAGCGATCCGGGGTCGTCGAGCTCGATCTGCGTGAGCGAGGTCTTGCTCGCCGCGACCGTGACCTCCGACTCCGCCGGGCTCTCGCCATTCCAGGTGACGAGGTCGCCGTCGACCTGCGCCGTCCACTCGCCGGCGGCGATGAAAGCGAAGATCGCACAGCCGACGTCGTTGGTCGTCGCCGACAGCGACGATAGGCCGACGAGGTCCACCGTCACACCCTCCAAGGGGTCGCCGTCGCGGTCGGTCAGCTTGACCGCGGCAGTCCCGGTCCCCTCGTCGAACGAGCCGACCGGCGGGGTCAGCAGGCTGGTCTCGGTCACCGGCCGGTCCGGGCTCGCCGGCGCCGTCACCGTCGAGCTGAGCCGGATGTACTCGGCCTCCGTCTCGTCGGTGGTGCAACTCACCAGGCCGCTGGCATCGCGCACCCACTCGGTCTCGGAGTGAACGGTGTAGCCGACCCCGGCGAGCGTGACCGTGCGGGTCTGATCGAGATTCGCCAGCACCGAAGGCGGCATCGAGCGCATCCGCTCGATGTCCTGCTGGGCGAGCGTCGCCGCCGCCGAGCGGTTGCGGTTCTCGAGCCCGGTCTTCTGCGCGCCGTCGAGCCCGTCGAGCACCGCCGCGGTTGTCAGAGCCAACAAGACGGTGCCGATCAGCACCTCGACCATGATCGAGCCGCTTTCGGCGCGCAACCTACCCAGAAGGTGAGCCATCGCAACCGGTATCGGCTGCGATGTCGGATGTCTTGAGCCTGTCTGCCTAGCGGATCTGGTCGTAGACCTGGAACATCGGCAGGTACATCGCGATCACGATGAAGCCGACGATCGCGCCGACCATCATGATCATGATCGGCTCGAGGATCGAGGTCAACGCCTTCAACGACGCCGCAACCTGGTCCTCGTAGAAGTCGGCGATCTTCGCGAGCATCTGCTCGAGCGCGCCTGTCTCCTCGCCGACGCCGATCATCTGGGTGACCATGATCGGGAAGGCGGCCGGCGCTGCGCGCATCGGGGCGGCCAGCGTGCCGCCCTTCTTGACCGACTTCTCGACGTCGTCCATCGCCATCTCGACGACCTTGTTGCCGGACGTGCGCCCGGTGATCTCGATCGCCTCGAGCATCGGCACGCCCGCGGCCACGAGTCCGGAGAAGGTCCGCGAGAAGCGCGCCAACGCGACCTTCTGGACGATGTCGCCGATCTTCATCGGCGTCTTGAGCTTCATCGTGTCCCACTGGATGCGCCCGCGCTCGCTGTTCTTCCACTTTCGGAAGGCCCAGACGACGGCGACCGCGACCACGATCAACACGTACCAGCGCTGGGTGAACATGTGCGACAACCAGACGGTGAACTTGGTGATCGGCGGCAAATCGCCACCGAAGTCGCTGAAGATCTTCTCGAACACCGGCACCAGGAAGGTGACGAGCGCGATCAGCACGATGCCGGCGAAGCTCGCGATCAGCGCGGGATAGATCATCGCCGCCTTGATCTGGCGCCGCAGCGCGTCGTCCTTCTCGAGCTGGTCGGCGACGCGCAGCAGCGTCGACTCGAGGATGCCGCCGCTCTCGCCCGCCGTCACCATCGCGATGTAGAGGTCATTGAAGACGTCTGGATGGCGCGCCAGCGCCGACGACAGCGACAGGCCGGCCTCGACGTCCTTGCGCACCGCGGTGAAGGTGTCGCGCAGCTTGTCGTTCTCGGTCTGCTCCTCCAGTACGTAGAAGGAGCGCAGCAGCGTCATGCCGGACGAGACCATCGTCGACAGCTGGCGCGTGGCGACCGTCAGGTCCTCAGCCTTGACCTTCTTGAAGCGGGCGAAGATGTCGCCGACGTCGGTCGGCTTCTGCTCCGCGATGTCGAGGACCGTCAACCCACGCGAGCGCAGCTGTGAGGCGACGACCTGCTTGTCGTCGGCCTCGACCTCGCCGCGAGTTGGGATGCCCGCAACATCGAGCGCTTTGAACGCGAAGGTGGCCATGCCCTATGCCGCCTGGACGGTCCCCATCAGCCGCCGCAACTCCTCTGGGGATGTCGAGCGCGACTCTGCAAGCTCACGCGTGATCTTGCCCTTGCGCACCAAGTCGACCAGCGAAGCGTCCATCGTCTGCATGCCGTGTGTCGCGCCGGTCTGCAGCGCGGAGTGGATCTGGTGTGTCTTGCCCTCGCGGATCAGGTTGCGCACCGCGTTGGTCGGCACCAGCACCTCGCAGGCACAGACCCGCCCCAGCCCGTCGGCGGTCGGCAACAGCTGCTGGGTGACGATCCCCTGCAGCGCTACCGAGAGCTGCATCCGCACCTGATGCTGCTGTGCGGGCGGGAAGACGTCGACGATCCGGTCGATCGTCTGAGCGGTGTCCTGGGTGTGCAGGGTCGCGAACACGAGGTGGCCGGTCTCGGCAGCGGTCAGCGCGGTCGAGATCGTCTCGAGGTCGCGCATCTCGCCGACGAGGATCACGTCGGGGTCCTGGCGCAACGCCGCCTTGAGGGCGAGCGAGAAGTCCTGGGCGTCGGCGCCGATCTCACGCTGGTTGACGATGCAGCGCTTGTGCTTGTGCAGGAACTCGATCGGGTCCTCGATCGTCATGATGTGCTCGTCCCGCTCGTCGTTGATCAGGTCGATCATCGAGGCGAGCGTCGTCGACTTGCCGGAGCCGGTCGTGCCCGTCACGAGCACGAAGCCGCGCGGCTTCTTGGTGAAGTCGCGCAGCGTCGCCGGCAGGCCGAGATCGTCGAGCCGCGGCATCTCCTGCGGGATCAGGCGCAGCGCCGCGCTGAGCGAGGCGCGCTGGAAGTAGGCGTTGACGCGGAAGCGGGCGCGGCCGGGGATCGCGTAGGCAAGATCGATCTGCCACTCGGTCTCGAGCTTCTGGCGCTGGTCGTTGGTGAGGATCGAGTACACGACCTCGCGGACCGTCGCGGCGTCGAGGACCGGGTAGTCGAGCGGGGTCAGCTTGCCGCGCTGGCGAACCATCGGCGGCGATCCAGTGGTCAGGTGGAGGTCGGAGGCGTTGCGCTCCATAACCTCGATCAGCACGTCGGCGAAGTCGAAGTCCATGGCTCGTCCTATCGGCAGCGGTAGCGGATGACCTGAGCGCTGGGCGCTAACACACCCGCGTCACCTCGGCGATCGACGTCAGCCCCTGCTTGACCTTGTCGAGCCCGTCGTCACGCAGCGGACGCATTCCCTGCTGCACCGCTACGTCCATGATCTCGTCGGCGGCGGCACGCTTGATTGCGAGGTCGCGGATCTCGTCGCTGATCGACATCACCTCGTAGAGCCCGACGCGCCCCTTGAACCCGGTCCCGCCGCAGCGGCCGCAGCCGACCGGCTCGTAGGCCTCGACGTCGAAGGCGGCGTGGAAATCCGCCTCGCGCAGCGCCTCGACGCTGAGCATCGTCCGCCGCTTGCAGCTCGGGCAGAGCCGTCGCGTGAGCCGTTGGGCGACGACGCAGTCGACCGCCGAGGACGTCAGGAATGGCTCGATGCCCATCTCCGTGAGGCGGGTGATCGCCGACGCTGCGTCGTTGGTGTGCAGCGTGGAGAGCACGAGGTGGCCGGTCAGCGCCGACTCGACCGCGATCCGCGCCGTCTCGGCGTCGCGGATCTCGCCGACCATGATCACGTCGGGGTCCGCGCGCAACATCGAGCGCAGTCCGCGGGCGAAGGTGAGCCCAGCCTTGTGGTTGACCTGAAGCTGGTTGATCCCCGGCATCTGGTACTCGACCGGGTCCTCGATCGTGATGATGTTCTTGTCGATCGAGTTGATCGCATTCAGCGCGGCGTAGAGCGTCGTCGACTTGCCCGAGCCGGTCGGCCCGGTGACCAGAACGGCCCCATAGGCCTGGCGAAACGCCTTGTCGAAGCGGTCGTGCGGCTCACCGGACATGCCGAGCTTGTCGAGCGTCATCAGCGCCTGCTCCTTGTCGAGCAGGCGCATCACGATGCCCTCGCCGTGCACCGACGGCATCGTTACGACGCGGATGTCGACCGAGTGACCCTCGACCTTCAGGCCGACGCGGCCGTCCTGGGGAACGCGCCGCTCGGAGATGTCCAGGTCGGCCATGATCTTCACGCGCGACACCACGCCGGCGACCATTCGCCGCGGGATCGACGTCGTCTCGCTGAGTACGCCGTCGATCCGGAAGCGGACGCGCATGTCGCGGCCGTCGGGCTCGAAGTGGACGTCGGAGGCTCCCTCGTCGACCGCCTGGGCGATCACCGAGTTGACGAGCTTGATGACCGGCGCATCCTCGGCCGACTCGCGGATGTCGGTGACGGCCGCCTCGGCCTGCTCGTCCTCCTCCTCGACCGCCTCGGCGACAGCGTCGTCGAGGCGGCTCATGCGCGAGATCAGCGACGCGATGTCGTCAGGCGACGCGACGACCGGCCGCAACTCGTGGCCGGTCAGCAGCTTCATGTCGTCGAGCGCCAGGACGTTCGACGGATCGGCCATCGCGACCAGCAGCTTGCCCTCGTCGAAGCCGATCGGAACGGCGCCGTAGCGGCGGGCAGCTGACGGCGGAATCAGGTTCGTGGCGCCGAGATCGGCCTTGTAGATGTTGAGGTCGACATGGTGGAGGCCGAACCGCTCGGCCGTCGCGCGCGCAAGCTGGTCGGTGCTGATCAGTCCACGCTCGACCAGTACCTGCTCGCTCGTGCGGCCGGAGACGCGCGCCTCCTCGACGGCTGTCTCGACCGGCTCGCGTGCGACGAAGCCCAGCTCGACGACAACGTCCGACATGAAGCGCCCACGCGCGCTTGGCTGGCGGGGCGGTGTGAGCCCGTCGCCGTGGTCCAGCTCTGGAGCCGTCGCTGTCTGGATCGGCTCGGGCACCGGCCGGATGTAGGAGACGCCGGATGGCGCAGGCGGTCCGCCCGCGGGCGAAGGCGTCGGGGACGGCGGGACGTTGGGTGGCGGGTCGGCAGGCGACTGCGTGGCGATCGGCGGCGGCTCAGCTGGCGGAGGCGTGACGGCCGGCGGAGGCGGCGTGACGGCTGGCGGTGGCGTGGCGGGCGGCGGGGCGTCAGGCGAGTCGCGCTTGGGCCGCTCGTCGTCCGACGAGCCGCCGCCGAAGCCGAAGCCCCGCCGGCCGAAGCTGGGGTTCATCGTGCGTCCGCGACGTCCTGGGCGAGCGTCGCGGGGTCGACGTATCCCTGCACCACTCGCGCGGCGCGCCCCCTGTCGACGATCACGACGGCCGGCGCCTGGCTGATGCCGAGGTCGCCGACCACTGCGCGGTAGCGGCCGAGCCTCCCGATGCGGTCGCTGAAGACGGCGAGTCCACGCTGGCCGCGCAGGCCGGCCACGGCGCGTGCAGCGGCACGATCGTCAGCGGAGTCGGTGCCGCGGAAGAGCAGGACGACGATCTTGCGCGAGTTCAGCGCACGCGATACGGCGAGCGGCATGCCGCGCCGCTCCTCTGCCGCTCGATGTGCCTCGGCACGGGCCTGCTGCGCCTGCGCCTCGGCACGCCTGGCCTTCGGCTTGGCGGTCTCCGACTTGGCAATCTCCGGCTTCGAGGCCTGCGCGCCGTCGGTGGGCTGCGCCGTATCGCAGGACGGCGCTGGGGGTGGAGCTACCTCAGCGGCGTCGCCACCGCCCGAGGAGGCGTCGCGCGCGCCCTGCGTCGCGTAGAAGCCGACGAGAGCGAGAACGGCCGCCACGAGGACGATCAGCAGTGGACGGGAAACCGGCATCCTGGCGTGTATCGGCAAGAGGTCGGCCGAGCCTTACTTTTCTGGGCGAAAGCTTGCGCCAGAGCGAGTTTGCGACCGGTCAGCCGACGCGCGCCCCAGCCCGCATCGCCTCGAGCGGCGCCTGCCGGCCGGTCCACCGCTCCAGGCTGCGCGCGCCCTGGCGCACGAGCATCTCGAGGCCGTCGACCACACGCGCGCCCCCCGCGGCGGCGTAGCGCCCAAGCGCGCTCGCCCCGTCACCGTAGGTGAGATCGAAGAAAGTCTGGGATTCGCGGAGCCAGTCGAGCGAGAAGCCCGACAGGGCGACGATCTGCGCCCCTCGGTCCTCTATGCCGACGGACGTGCAGTTGACGACCAGCTCCGCAGCCTCGGGCGCCGCCACGTGACGTACGCCGAACTCGCCGGCCAGTGCCGCCGCCCGCTCCGCGGTCCGGTTCCAGATCGACACCTCCCCCGCTCCGGCCTCGCGCAGCGCCCAGACGACCGCTCGCGCCGAGCCCCCGGCGCCGAGCACGAGGCAGCGCCAGCCCGCCGGATCGGCGCCGAGCGCGTCGAGGAAGCCGCCGGCGTCGGTGTTGTCGCCCTCGATCCGCCCGTCCTCGTAGGTGAGCGTGTTGACGGCGCCGATCGCGCTAGCCGCCGGCGTCAGCTCGTCGGCGAGGTCGTGGGCCGCGCGCTTGTGCGGGATCGTCACGTTGATCCCGCGGTAGCCCGACCCTGGCAGCGCGCGCGCCGTCTGCTCGAAGCGCTCTGGCGGCAGCGGCAGGTGGACGTAGTGCCAGTCGAGGCCGAGCTCGGCGAGCGCCGGCGCGAACATCGCCGGTGAGCGGCTGTGCGCGACCGGCCAGCCGGCCACGCCGAGCATCGTCGGACCCATCAGCAGTTGGTCGGCGAGTTGCCGCCCTGGCGTGCGCGCTCGGCGTTGTAGCGCTCGACGTCGCGCTGGAACTCGGCGTCGCTCGACGAGAAGGCGTGCGCGCCGTTGCCGCACGGCTTGACGACGTAGTAGATGTAGTCGGTCTTGGCTGGGTGCGCGGCCGCCTCGATCGCCGCCAGGCCGGGATTGCCGATCGGCCCCGGCGGCAGCCCCTGGTTGGTGCGCGTGTTGTAGCCGGAGTCGATCGCCAGCTCGGACTGCTTCAGCGGCTCACTCCAGTTTCCGGTCGCGAAGCGGATCGTCGCGTCGATCCCAAGCGGGATCCCCTGGCTGAGCCGGTTGTAGATCACCGAGGCGACGACCGCGCGCTCCTTCGGCAGCTGGGCCTCGCGGTCGATCATCGACGCGATCGTCAGCACGTCGTAGACGGTCAGGTTCTTGCTCTTCGCGTAGTCGAGGTCCACCTTCGCCAGCTCACGCTCGAAGGTGTCGAGCTGGCGGTCGACGAGCGCACCGACCGGCTGGCCGGGCTTCAGCTCGTAGGTCGCGGGGAACAGGAAGCCCTCGAGGTTCTTGGCGTTCTTGCCGCCGTAGGCCGCCGGCTTCAGCCGTGGCGAGCTGACCGACGCCTTCATGTAGTCACCGCGCAGCGAGTCGCCGACCAGGCGCCCGATCTCGGGGCGCGACAGGCCCTCGGGGATCGTGATCGTCACCGTGCCGGGCTTTGCCGGATCGGTCAGCGCGTCGATCGCCGCGCCGTAGTTCATGTCCTCGCGCATCGGGATCTCGCCGGCCTTGAAGTCGCCGCCATCGCCACTCATCGTCGTCCGCAGCCGGAAGAAGAACGCCGACGAGATCACTCCCTTCTGCTCGAGGATGTCGGCGATGTCCCCCGTGCTCGCCCCACGCGGGATCGTCACCGACACGTCACTCGAGCCGTCACCCTTCAGCGGCTGGAAGAGCGACAGCAGAAACCACGCGACCGCCAGCACCACTAGTCCGCCGACAACGGCGACAATCGCGACTCGCGGGCGGCGCGACGGTCCCGGTGCGCTGCCGCGCTTCGGTCCGCCGTCCTGACCGCCACCGCCGCCACGGCGGCCATGGAGGAACTCCCGCGCCGCGGCCCGCCGCTCCGACGCGGAGCGCGCGCCACGCTCGGGGACTCCGGCTGTGCGGCGCGGCGCAGCCTCGTCGAACGGCAGCGGCGGCTCTGGCGGTCGCGCTTCGGCCGCGACCTGTGCGGGCTCGGCCTCTACCGGGGCGGGCGTTGGATCCGCCACGAACGCCGGGGCCGTTGGAGCTACCTTCCGCGGTGGCACGGACGCCGGCGGCTTGTCAGGCACGACCGGTCGCTCCGGCGGTGCTGGGGCTATCGGCGCCTCGCCACGCTTCGCCGCTCGCCGCGCCTCGCGCTCCAGCCGCGCGCGCTCACGCTCCTCCGCCGACCGACCGCCGTCGCTCACGCGCCGGCCCCCTGGGCCGCGAGGTAGCTCTCGAGCAGGTGGGCGGCGGCGACCGAGTCCTCGTCCGCCTGCCCGCCGGTCGCGGCAGCCATCCGGGTGGTCAGGCGCTCGTCGTAGAGATCGACCGGGACCTGGAGGCGGCGCTTCAAGATCTCGGCGAACGCACGCGCCTCGCTGGCCTGCTCGCCCTCCTCACCCGCCAGCGTCAGCGGGAGCCCCACGACCACGAGCTCGGCGCCGAGCTCGTCGGCTAGTACGGCAATCCTCGCCAGACCCTTGCGGCTGTCCGGCCGCTCGACGATCGCCAGCGGCGTCGCCAGCGTCCCCGACGGGTCGGAGACCGCGCAACCGCAGCGGGCCTCGCCGTGGTCGAGCGCCAATACGCGCATCACGTCGCCCACCGAGTCGCCGGCGAAGCCTTTTGGGGGTTGGAGCGCCAAAGATTCTTCATCGGTCTATGAGAGCGCTTGCGCGATCGCCTCGCGGGCAGTCGCCAGCGCGTCGTCGAGCCGCTCAGGATGGCGGCCACCGGCCTGGGCCATCGTGTCGCGCCCGCCGCCTCCGCCGCCGACGACCTCGGCGGCAACACGGACGATCTCACCGGCTTTGACGCCGCGCTGGACCGCGCCGGGAGTCGATTGGACGACAAGCTGGACCTTGCCGTCGAGATTCGCGCCGAGCACCACCGCCGCGTCGCCAAGCTTCTGCGCCACGCGGTCCGACAGCGCGAGCAGCGCCTTGCCGTCGCCGGCCGTCACCGAGACCGCCGTCACGACCTTGACGCCGCCAACATCCTCGGCCGCAGCCATCAGCGTGTCGAGCTCGGCGCCGGTGTCTCCGCCAGCCGGCTTGCGCTTCGCCTCCTTCGCCCGCTCGGCCAGCCGCTCGGCCGCACGCGTCAAGTCCTGCTCAGGCGCCTTCAGCAGCGCCGACAGCTCGCGCAGTCGCTGCGTGCGCTGCTCGAACAGCTCGGTCGCGCCGGGACCGGTGACGGCCTCGATCCGGCGTACGTTCGACGCCGACGACGTCTCGGTCGTCACGTGGAAGAGGCCGATCTCAGCAGTGCTGGCGACGTGCGTGCCGCCGCAGAGCTCGCGCGAGACGTCAGCGACCTCGACCATCCGCACCCAGTCGCCGTACTTCTCGCCGAACAGCGCCATCGCGCCGAGCGAGCGGGCCTCGTCGAGCGTCGTCTCGATCGCGCGGACCGCCAGCCCGTCGGCGATCCAGCCGTTGACGCGCTGCTCGACGAAGCGCAGATCGTCGGTCGACAGCCGCTCGCCGTGGGTGAAGTCGAAGCGCAGCTTGTCCGGTCCGACGTAGGAGCCGGCCTGGCGGACGTGGGTGCCGAGCCGCTCGCGCAGCGCAGCGTGCAGCAGGTGTGTCGCGGTGTGGTTGCGCATCGTCGCCAGCCGCTCGCCGCGCTCGACCACCGCGCGCACGGCGTCACCGGCGACGATCTCACCTTCGACGGGCTCGACGGTGAGTGCCTGGTCGCTACCGACGCGCAGCACGTCGACCACGCGCGCCCGCGCGGTCGGTGTCTCGACGAAGCCGCTGTCGGAGACCTGGCCGCCGCCCTGGGGATAGAACGGGCTGTCCTCGAGCTTGACCAGCAGACTGCCGTTGACGCGCTCGACCGAACGCGCCACCGTGTCCGCGTCGGTCCGCTCATAGCCGACGAAGTTCGTCTCGAAGCCGGCGCCGCGGATCAGCTCGGCGATGCGATCGGCGTCGTCGCTGCCGGTCTCGCGACCGCCCGCGCGGGCGGTCGCGCGCGCGGCGTCCATCAAGGTCTCGAAGCCGGCGGCGTCGACGGTCAGCTCCTGCTCGCCGAGCAGCTCCTGGGTCAGCTCGAACGGGAAGCCGTAGGTGTCGTGCAGCTTGAAGGCATCTGCGGCAGCGATCTCCGTCGATCCCTGCTCGCGCGCGGAGGCGATCAGCTCCTCGAGCAGCTTCTGGCCGTTGGCGAGCGTCCGGCCGAAGCCCTCCTCCTCGGCGGTGGTCCAGCGCCGGATCGTGTCGCGCTCGCCACGCAGATCGTCGTAGACGTCGCCCATCGAGTCGACGACCACTTCGCAGAGCTCGGGCAGGAAGCCCTGCGCGATCCCGAGCACGCGGCCCTGATGGATCGCACGGCGCAGGATGCGGCGCAGGATGTAGCCGCGGTCCTCGTTCGACGGCACGACCCCGTCGGCGATCAGGAACGACGCCGCGCGGCCGTGGTCGGCAAGCACGCGCAGCGCGCGCGTCGTCGCGAAGTCGTCGCCGTAGGAGCGGCCCGAGCGCTGCTCGCCGAACTCGATCAGCGGCCGGAAGTGGTCGGTCTCGTAGACCGACGGGACGTCCTGGAGGATCGCCGCCATCCGGTCGAGCCCCATGCCGGTGTCGATGCTCTGCTGTGGCAGCTCGGTCAGCTCGCCGCTCTCGTGCAGCTCGTACTGCATGAAGACGAGGTTCCAGAACTCGAGGAAGCGCTCGCTGTCGTCGCCCGGGCGGTCGTCCGAGGCGCCGAACTCCAGTCCGCGGTCGAGGTAGAGCTCCGAGCACGGGCCGCACGGGCCGGTCGGGCCGGACTGCCAGAAGTTGTCGTCGCGGCCGAGTCGCACGATCCGCTCGTCGGGCAGGCCGATCGCCTGCCAGAACGCGACCGCCTCGGTGTCCTCGCCGAGCCCGAGCTGCTCGTCGCCGCCGAAGACGGTAACCCAGACCTGCTCCGCGTCGAATCCGTAGCCGTCGCTTGACGTCACGAGCTCCCAGGCGAACTCGATCGCCTCGCGCTTGAAGTAGTCGCCGATCGAGAAGTTGCCGAGCATCTCGAAGAAGGTCAGGTGGCGCGCGGTCAGGCCGACGTTCTCGATGTCGGTCGTCCGGAAGCACTTCTGGCACGACGTTAGGCGCGGCGCCGGCGGCTGCTCGTCGCCGCGGAAGTACGGCTTGAACGGCTGCATGCCGGCCGTCGTCAGCAGCACGCTCGGGTCGTAGCTCGCGGGCACCAGCGACGCCGACGGCATCCGCCGATGGTCGCGCGCCTCGAAGAACGACAGGTAGCGCTCGCGTATCTCTGCTGCCTTCACCGCACGCAGTCTAAGAACCTGTGCAGCTTCCGGTGCACTGCCTGCCCCTTAGCAGCGCTCTTGCAGGAGCGCGCCCCGCTAGGACGTATAGCTCAGCATTTGACAATTCCTGCTGCAAATAGGCCCCTAGGCGGCATTGACGTTGTAGAGGTCCTGCAGGGTTGCCACCCCAAACCTCTGCAATCGCTTTCCAAAGTAGCCCCACAGCCGCTTTGGCCCTGAACATGACTGGACGATGTTGCTAGCCGAGCAGCTGGTCGGTGAGGCGCGCGAGCGCCGCCGGCGCCAGATGTCCCGCCGCGAGCGGGTCGTCAATGCCCTGTCCGCAACCGCCTTCGTGGCGGTCGTAGCGGCGATCGCGCTCTTCCTGCCTAACGAGCGCAGCGTCGACCCGCTGCTGATCGCTGGGCTGATCGCCGGCTACGCGCTCGTCTCGCGCGTCCGCTTCGAGTTCGGCAGCACCTACGTCACGCCGGAGCAGCTCGCGTTCATCCCAACCCTGCTGCTGCTGCCACTGTCGCTGGTACCGGTAGTCGTCGTCGTCGCGGCCCTGCTCGCGCAGCTGCCGGACTTCCTCGAGCGCAGCTGGCACCGCGATCGTTGGGTCAGCTGCTTCGCTGACTCCTGGTTCTGCATCGGTCCCGTCCTGGCACTCGCGGCGCTGGCTCCCGGCGAGCCCGAGATCGCGGCCGTCGGCGCCTACGCCGTCGCGTTTGCCGCCCAGATCGCCGGTGACGTCGCCTGGGCCACGGTGCGCGGCCGCATCCTCGACAGCCTCCCCTTCACCGACCACATCCCGTTCCGCGAGATCTGGCGCGACTACGTCGGCGTCGCGCAGTTCGACGCGATGCTGACCCCCGTCGCGATCGCGGTGTCGCTGGTCGCCGTCGGCCACTCGTGGGCACTGCTGGCGATCGCTCCGTTCATCTGGATGCTCGAGGTCTTCGCACGCGAGCGCAGCGAGCGCTACGCCAAGGCGCTCGAGCTGCAGCGCGCGTACCGCGGCACCGTGATGTTGCTCTCCGACGTCGTCGAGTTCGACGACCAGTACACCGCCGACCACAGCCGCTCGGTCGTCGACCTCGCGCACGCCGTCGCCGAGGAGATGAAGGTCGACCCGCGCGACCGCCAGACGCTCGAGTTCGCGGCGATGCTGCACGACGTCGGCAAGATCGCGATCCCGAAGGAGATCCTCAACAAGCCGGCCAAGCTCACCGACGAAGAGTTCGCGGTGATGAAGAAGCACACGATCGAGGGCCAGTACATGCTCGACCGCGTCGGCGGGCTGCTCGGCTCGGTCGGCGAGATCGTCCGCTCCTGCCACGAGCGCTGGGACGGCAAGGGCTACCCCGACGGCCTCAAGGGCGAGCAGATCCCGCTCGCGGCCCGGATCGTCTTCACTTGCGACGCGTACAACGCGATGACCACCGACCGCATCTACCGCCCCGCGATGTCGCAGGAGGCGGCGGTCGCCGAGCTGACCGAGAACTCCGGCACGCAGTTCGACCCGCGCGCCGTCGAGGCGCTGGTCCGCGTCGTCGAGCGCTGGCAGCCGGGTGGGAGCTACAGCAGCGCCGACGACATCCGCGCGGTGCTCGCGGAGGGCGTGGTCGCCCAGCACGCCGGCGCGACTGTCTGACCGGCCGCGCGACTCAGGCTGACAGCGACGTCGGCGGCACCGTCGCGGGGCGCGTAGATTCGCCGCGCGCTGCCGACCCCGGGTCGGCGTCCTTCCAGTCGTTGCGCAGGGCGACCGCCGCCACAGCGGCGACGGTGAAGCTAAGGCCGCCCGCGATCAGGATCGTCTCGCTCGGCCCGAGCGCAGTGACGACCGCACCGCCGGCGACGAACGCGATCGCGAACGCCCACGCCGTCAACGCGTCCTTGACGCCGAAGACCCTCCCGACGAGTTGATCGCCGAACGAGTGCTGGATCAGTAGTCGCTCGTAGACCAGCATCATCCCGTTCCCGAAGCCGGCGACGGCAAAGGTGCCGAGCGCCACCACGAAGTTGCCGCTCAGCCCCGTGGCGGTGAAGCCGATGCCGAGCACGACCAGGCTCGCCAGGTAGCGTCGCTTGAGGTAGGGCGCATTGCCGCCCTTGGAGCCCGCCAGCGAGCCGAAGACGAACCCGATGCCGAAGAAGGTCACCAGCACCGAGAACGCGGCCTCGGACTTGCCGAGCTCGTCGGTGGCGAAGAACAGCTCCGCGATGTTGAACAGGCCGGCGCCGAACAGCGCGCACGCGGACGCCAGTAGGACGACACGGATCGCCGAGGCTCCCGCCGTCACTCGCATGCCCTCGCGCGCCTCGGCGAACAGCGACGGCTGCACGCCGCCGTCAGCGCGCTCTGGCGCCGCCCCGAAGCGCAGCGGCGCCAGCAGGAGCCCTGACAGGGCGAAGGTCACGGCGTTGACCCAGATCAGCGTCTCGGGCCCTCCGAACAGCAGGATCAGCGCGGCGAACGCGGGTCCGACCGTGAAGCCGAGGTCGGCGACGGCGCCGTAGAGCGAGGTGGCTGCCGGCAGCCGCCGCTCGTCGTCGAGGACGCTGGGCAGCGAGGCCAGCGCCGACGGCGTGAACAGACCGGTTCCCATGCCGGCAACCACGGCGAAGGCGATCGTCCCGGCGAAGCTGTCGACGAGCGCGATCCCGGCAAAGGCGACGACGCGGACCACGTCGGCGATGACGGCACAGCGCTTGCGCGACCAGCGGTCGGCGGCGGCGCCGAAGAGCGGGCCGAGCAGCATCGCCGGGATCAGGTCGGCGATCAGCACGAGGCTGATCGCCCACGGCGACTCGAAGCGCGCCTCTGCGATTAGCAGCAGCGCGATGTAGCCAGCGCCCGTGCCGAGCGCCGACTGTGCCAGCGCCAGGAAGAAGATTCGGGCGCGCCGCTCGTGGCGGAGAAGGTCGAAGGTCTCTCGCATAGGCCGGCTGGCCAGCCTAGTCAGCCGGCCGGATCAAGGCGGTCCGGAAACGAAAAGGGCCGCGCACTTGGCGCGGCCCCACACTGCAATTTCTACTGCTCTAGCGACGTGACGGCATTCTCTGTACCTCCCTGGAGTGGGGATATTCCCTCGTCCTTGCACTGGCTTGGGTAGGCAAGTTCGTGCAACCTGTCGTGGGCAGCATGGCAGATAGCACCGGTTTGCGCCACTTTTGACGCAAGATCCCGTGCAATGTGAAGGACGCCCGCGCTTGCGGCCGACGCGCTGGAGAATTGGCCAGACCGCCTACTGGCAGAATGCCTATGCCGCTATGCGGCGCGGCGACGCGGGTCCGGCACCGGAACGGCGCGCAACAGCTCCGCCGTATAGGGGTGTGCCGGACGCGCGTAGAGCTCAGCGACCGGGCCGATCTCGACCAGCTTCCCCGCCTGCATCACGGCGACGCGGTCGGAGACCTGGCGGACGACGCTGAGGTCGTGCGAGATGAAGAGGTAGGACAGACCGAGGTCGCGCTGCAGGTCGTCGAGCAGCTCGACGATCTGCGCCTGGACCGATACGTCGAGCGCCGAGACCGGCTCGTCGAGCACGACCAGGCGCGGATCGAGCGCCAGGGCTCGGGCGATCCCGATCCGTTGGCGTTGGCCGCCGGAGAACTCGTGCGGCCAGCGCTCGGCGTGCGCCGGCTCCAATCCGACCCGCTCGAGCAGTGCGGCGACTCGCTGGGCCGCCTCGGCCTTCGACAGGCCGCTCAGACGCAACGGCAGGCCGACGATGTCGCCCGCCTTCTTGCGCGGGTTGAGCGAGCCGTAGGGGTCCTGGAAGACGATCTGCAGCTCAGCCCGCAGCGGGTCGAGCTCGCGCCGCTTGGCGCGTGTGATGTCGCGGCCGGCGAAGCTGACGCTGCCGCCGGTCGGATCGAGCAGCCGTACTGCGGCGCGCGCGAGCGTCGACTTGCCGCAGCCCGACTCGCCGACCAGGCCGACCGTCTCCCCCGACTCGATCGTCAGCGACACCCCGTCGACGGCGCGCAGCGGCTCGGCGCGACGGCGCAGGCGCCCGCCGCGCGGCGAGAACGCGACCTCGAGATCGGCGAGCGCCAGCACGGGCGGCCCGGGACCGGCGCTCGCCGGGTCGTCTCGCGCCGTCTGGCGCGCCTGACGCTCCGCGAGCGGCGGCCGCGCCGGCAGCGGCCCGTCCAGGCGCGGCACCGCCGTCAGCAGCCGCTGCGTATGGGGATCCTGCGGCCGCTCGAAGACGTCCTCGACGGTTCCCTGCTCGACGATCCGCCCGGCGTCCATCACCGCGACGCGGTCCGCCAGTTCGGCGACGACGCCGAAGTCGTGGGTGATCAGCAGCACCCCCGCCCCGGTCTCGGCGCGCAGCTCGCGGATCAGGTCGAGGATCTGCGCCTGGACGGTGACGTCGAGCGCCGTGGTCGGCTCGTCGGCGATCAGGATCCGCGGCTCGCAGGACAGCGCCATCGCGATCATCACGCGCTGGCGCATGCCGCCGGACAGCTCGTGCGGATAGCTGTCCACACGCTGTTCGGGCTGTGGCATCCCAACTCGGCCGAGCAGCTCGATCGCCCGCGCACGGGCGTCCGCGCGCGAGATCTGGCGGTGCGCCAGCAGCTGCTCGGCGATCTGGTCGCCGACCCGCAACACCGGGTTGAGCGACGACAGCGGATCCTGGAAGACCATCGCCAGCTCCTCCCCGCGGAGCCTGCGCAGGTCGTCGTCGGAGGCGCCGATCAGCTCGCGGTCGCCGTAGCGGGCGCTGCCGGTCGTGATGGCGTTCGGCGCGCCGAGCAGACCCATCAGGCTCAGCGCCGTCACCGACTTGCCACAGCCCGACTCGCCGACGAGCGCGAGGATCTCGCCGGCAGCGAGGTCGAGCGAGACACCGTCGACGGCGCGGGTGACGGCGTCCTCGCCCTCGAACGAGACCGCGAGATCGCGCACGCTGAGTAGCGGCTCGCTCACGTCGTGACCCTGATCCGCGGATCGAGCACCGCGTAGACGATGTCGACGATCGTGTTCAGCACGACGATGAAGAACGCGCCGAAGAGCGTCACCGCGAGCACCGGCGGTACGTCGAGCTGACCGACGGACTCCGCCGCGTACTGGCCGACGCCTTGGAGGTCGAAGACCGTCTCGGTCAGGATCGCCCCGCCGGCGACGACAGCGCCGAAGTCGAGCCCCCAGAGCGTCACGATCGGGATCAGCGAGTTGCGCAGCACATGCCGCAACAGCACCTGGCGT